>CAKKSJ010000142.1 GCA_919902965.1 Burkholderiales bacterium | reverse complement strand
GCGGCATTCCGCTCACCCACCGCGATCACGCCAATTCGTGCTTGTTCGTCGCCGGTCATCTCAAGGATGGCAGCATCGATCTGGACTGGGATTTCCTCGCCCGCCCGGGTCGCACCTTGGTGGTGTACATGGGCCTGCTGGGCCTGAACAGCCTTTGCCGCGAACTCATCGCCCACGGTCTGCCCGAAACCACGCCGGCCGCGATCGTTCAGCATGGCACCACCGCCAGCCAGAGAACGGTGGCGGGAACGCTCGCCACCCTGCCGCAGTTGGCCCAGGCTGCGCGGCTCGCGCCGCCGACCCTGATTATCATCGGAGATGTCGTGCGGCTGCACACGCAACTTGCCTGGTACGAATCAGCGCCCGCGCCCTAGCGCAAACTAAAGTTTGCGCGGCTCGGTCCTTTGCTCCACCGCGAACACGGCGGCCTCGACACGCGAGGTGAAATTGAGCTTCGACAGGATATGGCGCACGTGCAGCTTCACCGTGTCGTAGCTGATGTCGAGCGCGCGCGCGATCGCCTTGTTCGACATGCCTTGCGCCAGGTGCTCGAGAATCTCGCGCTCGCGATCGGTTAGCTGCCCCAGCAGGTTTTCCCGGGTCTTGCTTTGCCGCCCGGGTTGCAGCAGGTTCACGAGTTTCATGGTCATCGCCGGCGCGACCACGGTCTCGCCGCGCACCGCGCGCAGGATCGCGTCGGTGACGTCCTCGGGTTCCATGTCCTTGAGCAGATAGCCGCGCGCCCCGGCGTGCAGCGCGTTGGCGAGATCGTCTTCGGAGTCCGATACCGTCAGGATCAGCGTCGGCCCGCTCCAGCCGTAATCCTGCAAAGTGCGCAGCAATGCGAGTCCCCCGTGCGGCGGCAGGTTGAGATCGAGCAGCAGCACATCCGGCTTCTCCTCCTGCATCAGCCGCGCGGCTTCGGTGGCGCCGGCGGTGGCGGCCACCACCTCGATGTTGCTGCGCCCTTGCAGCAACTCGGCCAGTCCTTTGCGGAACAGGGTATGGTCATCGACCAGCATGACGCGTATCGCGCTCATTGGATTACCTTGTCGCTTCGCGCCAAGGATTCGCCCTTGGGGCGGCCCGTCGGGCTCATAGGTCGCTGCCGCGTTGCGCCGGGAACACCAGGCTGACGCGCGCGCCTCCCTGGCGCAGATTGACAATCTCGATTGCGCCGTTCAGGCGCTGCGCGCGTTCGCGCATGATGTTGACGCCGAGATGATGGCGCAAGTGGGTATGCTGTTCTGCGCCGCCCAGGCGCTGGCCGAAGGCGTAAAAGCCGAGTCCGTCGTCCTCCACGGAAAAGCGGTATTCGCCGCCGATCAGTTCCATGCTGAGGCGGGCATGTTTTGCGCCGGAATGGCGCGCCACATTGGCGAGCGCTTCCTGCATGATGTGAAACACCTGCCCTTCCTCTTCCACGCTCAAATTGAGGTCGGTGGTGCGATCGTCGAAAGCGAGCGCAATACCGGTGCGATCGTAGAATTTGGTTCTCAGTTCCTGCAGCGCATGCACCAAGCCCAAGGGATCCATGCGGTTGCGGAACTGCGACAGCAGCTCCCGCAGGTCGGCATAGGCGTCGTCCAGCGCCTGCTGCACTTCGTTGGTGTGTTTGAGCGCACGTTGCGGCTCGCTCGCCTCCAGCGCCTCCTGCATCATCGCCAGCCGGATTTTCATATAGGCCATGGTCTGCGCAAGCGAGTCGTGCACCTCGTTCGCGATCAGCTGGCGTTCGCTCATGAGGGTCATGCGCATGTTCTCGCGCAGCAGGCGGGTGTTCTCCAGCGCCATGCCCAGATGCTCGCTGATCGATCGGAACAGCAGGCCGAGTTCCTCCGGCGTGTCGCGCTGTTCGTCGAAGAACAGGGTATAGGCGCCCAGCACCCGGCCCATGTGGCGCAGCGGCACCACCAGGGCCGTACCGAGCTGGCGGAAGTAGTCCGCGCCGGTTTGCGCCTCGCAATGCCGCAATTCAAAGCTCTGGCGCACGGCGTCGTCGCTTACCGCTGCACCGCAAACGCCGCAGTCCAGCGGCATCAATTGTTCTTGCGCGACCACTTCGGGGGTGAGGCCCAGCGATGCCACCAGGCGCAGATGGGCGCCATCGCTGGTCACCACGCGCACCACGCCGGCCTGGGCGCGCGCGAGCCGGACCATGGTGCCCAGCGAGCGCTCGAGCAACTTCTCCGGGTCGTGCTCTTCGGCGAGTACGGCCGTGAGTTCGGACAGCGCGCGCAAGGCCTGCAGATCGGCTTCCCGCGCGGGGCCGGCGGCTTGCAGGGGGTGTATGCCCGGCTGGTTCATGGAATGCTCCGCTCGCGCCGGAGTCGCATTGCACCGGCGTAATCTTCATCATCTGGTCGCGGAGAAATACTAACACGGCGCGCAGCGCACGAAAGCGGGCCGGGCGTGCATCCTGGCCTGCGCCGGCGAAATGCCTGGTGGACAAAGGCCGTGCCGGATGCGCTCGGCTTGGTTACAATAGCCCATGCTGGTGCGACCAGCCACATACTAGGAGGGAACAATCATGAATTTCGACAAAGATCTTGATGCGCGCGGCCTGAACTGCCCGCTGCCCATACTGCGCGCGAAAAAAGCGCTGACCGAGATGCAGAGCGGACAAGTCTTGCGCATCGTTTCGACCGACGTAGGTTCGGTCAAGGACTTCCAGGCTTTTTGCAAGCAGACCGGCAACGAATTATTGTCGCAGGAGGAGGGTAACAAGGAGTACACCTTCTTTCTGAAACGGAAATAAAGGGCGCTGCTGGTGACAGGGCAGCGCGCATCGATTGACACCGGCGCAGACTGCGAAGCCGGCAAGCGTCAGGGGTGTTGCCCCATTGCGGGCACCCGAATAGCCCTGCGGCCGGCTGGGGTATCAGATTATGCTATTGGGTAATTAGATTTTTCGCGTGGATAAGTGCGGGGGATTTC
>CAKKSJ010000141.1 GCA_919902965.1 Burkholderiales bacterium | reverse complement strand
CTGCATCGGCAAGACTGCGGCGCTCGCGGCCGGCTGGGATTGGAAGGCCGCGGGCTTTCAGTTGAACCGCTTCTGCGGTTCCGGCCTGGAAGCGGTCAACCTTGCCGCGCAGAAAATCCGCTCCGACTGGGAAGACCTGGTGGTGGCCGGAGGCGTCGAATCCATGTCGCGCGTGCCCATCGGTTCCGATGGCGGCCCCTGGGCGCAGGATCCCGAAACCAGCCTCGCCACCCAGTTCATCCCGCAGGGCATCAGCGCCGATCTGATTGCGACGCTGGAAGGCTACACGCGCGAACAAGCCGATGCATTCGCCATGGGCTCGCACCAGAAAGCGGCCGCGGCGCGCGCCGCCGGCTGGTTCGACAAGTCGATCGTCCCGGTGTTCGACCGCGTCGGGCTGCCGCTGCTGGAGCAGGATGAAACCATACGCGCGGGCACGACCATGGAGGCGCTCGCCGCGCTGAAGGTCTCGTTCGAGCAGTTCGGAAAAATCGGTTTCGACGCGGTGGCGCTGCAGAAATATCCGCAGGTCGAGCGCATCCACCATATTCATACCGCCGGCAATTCCTCCGGCATTGTCGACGGTGCAGCGGCGATCCTGATCGGCAGCGAGCAGAAAGGCCGCGCGCTGGGCCTCAGCCCGCGCGCGCGCATCGTCGCCGCTGCGATCACCGGTGCAGACCCGACCATTATGCTCACCGGGCCGGCGCCCTCGGCGAGAAAGGCGCTCGCGCGCGCGCGCATGAGCGTGGATCAGATCGATCTGTTCGAAGTCAACGAGGCCTTCGCGGTGGTGCCGATGAAATTCATGAAAGAACTCGGCGTGCCCGCGGAGAAGGTCAATGTCAACGGCGGGGCAATCGCCATGGGGCATCCCCTCGGGGCCACCGGCGCCATGATCCTCGGCACCCTGCTGGACGAACTCGAGCGGCGCAAGCTGCGCTTCGGTATGGCGACACTGTGCATCGGTGGCGGCATGGGCATCGCCACCATTATCGAACGGCTGTAATACATCTCGAGACGGACCATGAACCAAATCCGCTATGAAACCGATGCCGAGGGCATCGTCACCATTACATTCGATAGCCCCGACGGCCCGGTCAATACCATGTCGCAGGCCTGGCACGAGGATTTCATCGCCTGCGCCGCGCGCGTGGACGCCGAAAAGGGCAGGCTGCGCGGCGTGATCCTCGCCTCGGCGAAAGCGAGCTTTTTCGCCGGCGCCGACCTGAAGGGCGTGCTGCGTCTCACCGAAAAGGACGCGCCTGCGGCGTATCGCGGCATCGAGGCGGTCAAGGCCGCATTTCGCAAGCTCGAGCTTTGCGGCCGGCCAGTGGTGGCCGCGATCAACGGTGCCGCGCTGGGCGGCGGCTGGGAAATCTGCCTCGCCGCGCACTGGCGCATTTGCATAGACGATCCGAACATCGAACTCGGCTGCCCCGAGGTGAATCTGGGGCTATTGCCGGGCGCGGGAGGCGTAAGCAAGATGACGCGCCTGCTCGGCCTGCAGGCCGCGCTGCCCCTGCTGGCCGAAGGCAAGCTGCTGCGCCCGGCCGAGGCGCTGCAGCTCGCGCTCGTCGATGAATTGGTCGCCGATCGCGCTGCATTGATGGCGGCCGCGCGCGCCTGGATCGCCGCCAATCCGGAACCGAAACAGCCCTGGGACCGCAAGGATTACCGCATACCTGGCGGCAGCGCACATGCTCCCGCTTCCGCCATGTTGGTCGTCGCGGCTCCCGCCGTGCTGACGCAAAAGACGCGCGGCCTTTATCCGGCGCCCGAGGCAGTACTCTCCTGCGCGGTCGAGGGCACGCTCACGGATTTCGATTCCGCCATGCGCAACGAGTCGCGCTATCTGGCCAAACTCATGACCGGGCAGATTGCGCGCAATATGATCACGGCCTTCTTTTTCAATCTCAACGCAATCAAATCCGGCGCATCGCGCCCGAAGCATGCGCCCAAATGGAAAGCGGCCAAAGTAGGCATCCTCGGCGCGGGCATGATGGGCGCGGGCATCGCCTGGGCCAATGCCACGCGCCGCATTCCCTGCGTGCTCAAGGACCTGAGCCTAGTCCAGGCAGAGAAGGGCAAGGCCTATAGCGCCAAGCTGCTGGACAAGCGCATCAAGCAGGGCCGCAGCGACGCGGCCGGCGCACAGCAGACGCTGGCGCTGATTCAGGCCACGGACTCGGTCGATGCGCTCACCGGTTGCGATCTGATCATCGAAGCCGTGTTCGAGAACCGCGAGCTGAAGGCGCAGGTCACGCAAGAAGCCGAAGCGAAGCTCGCAGCGGACGGGATATTCGCGTCCAACACCTCGACCCTGCCGATTACGAGTCTCGCGCAGGCCGCGCAGCGGCCGGATCATTTCGTCGGCCTGCATTTCTTCTCGCCCGTGGACAAAATGCAGTTGGTCGAGATCATCGTCGGCAAGGCGACTTCGGATGCGACGCTGGCGCGCGCTTTCGACTATGTGCAGCAGCTCGGCAAGACGCCCATCGTGGTCAACGATTCGCGCGGCTTTTTCACCAGCCGCGTGTTCGGCACCTGGGTAAGCGAAGGCCAGGCGATGCTGCTCGAAGGCATACCCGCGCCGGTGATCGAGAACGCGGCGCGCCAGGCCGGCATGCCGGTGGGGCCGCTCG
>CAKKSJ010000140.1 GCA_919902965.1 Burkholderiales bacterium | reverse complement strand
GCTGCAGGTCGAATCGCAGCTCGGCGAGCTTTGAATCAAGCAGGCGCTCGACGCCGAACTTCGACGTCGGCCCGGAAAGCGCCTCTGTGTCGCCGCGCTACTCTATCCACTTTGCGCGCAGCGGCGCAAGACCGTCGCGAATGTCGATTTTTGCGCCCGGATCGGTGTAGGGGCCGGAAGTATCGTAGACGTAGACCGGCGGGTTTTTCTCGGCGCCGAAGGAAGCCGGTGTGTCGCTCTGGCTGATTTCGCGCATCGGCACCCGGATGTCGGCTCGGCTGCCCTGCACATACAGCTTGCGCGAGTTGGGCAGCGGCTGGACCGCAGCGTCGTCCACATGCGCGGTCGCGGCGATAAATTTCGGGTTGGCGTTCATGGCTGGTTCCCAGTTACCGCGGGGGCGAAGGCAGGAGGGAGGTCTGCTCACGCTTCCCTGCGGCGGCATTATCCGCATCAGGTTCTAAGGGACTCTCTCACCCGCGCGGCCGCAATTCTGTGCGCGCAGGACCCCTAACGTTGAGCGTTGAAGGTACCGCAATCGGCGGACCTTTGCAATCCGCGCAGCTTGGCGCCCTACGAACCCGGGCCACAGGCGAGCCCGGTCGGCTTGCGCGCATTGCAGAACAGCGCAATCTCCCGGCGCTAATCGGGGCGATCCATTTCAGGATGGCGCCGGGCTATCTGGCGGGCAGGATGCCAGCGGCGCGAACAGCGCGAACTAGAACTTGCGCGCCAAGGCCTGGTAAAAATAGCTCAGTTGTTTGCCGATCCAAGCGCTGCGCGCAGCGCGAGCACCTTGCTCGATCGCAACGATATCGATGCTTGGTTCGAGCGCGCCTGACACATGCATATTGCTTCGCACAATCTGCGCACGAAAAGCGAGTGCTTCCCAGGCGCTAACAATACTTCCTCCGGCTACGGTTCCAGGCCGCAACATGCTGTCGCCCGGATAAATCGGTGGGTAGAGTTTCATTTTAAATCCATTTCCTATCTATATGAATCAGCTTCGTAAAACAGCTGTATGGATGCAGGATACCGAATTCGCGGGCAAGAATCCAATCGCATGTTCGGATTGCGTCAATCGGTCTGGCAACTACCTGGCTTAAATATATGGTGCAATGCAGTATTCTGGTCCCCGGGTAGGCTTCGGTACCGCGTTTTAGTTTGCCTTTCGCAAGCAGCGTTAGCAAATGCGCAGCTTCGCCGCCATCGCCGCGACCGGTCACCTGAGCCGCGCCACCGAGCGGCTGCACCGCAGTCAGCCGGCACTAAGCGTGGCCAGCGTCCAAAGCTATGTGACCAGGGTCACAAGTAAGCTATCCAAACGATGGTAAAATTCCCCTTCTTCTGATAAACCGCGCGAGTAGATCCGCCATGTCTGCGATGAACTTCGAACAAGCCCGTGTGAACATGATCGAGTACCAAATCCGACCGTGGGAAGTGCTCGACCAGAACGTTCTGGATCTGCTCTACGCGGTCAAGCGCGAGGATTTCGTCCCTCCCGCCTATCGCATGCTCGCGTTCTCCGACCTGGAGGTCCCGATCGGCCATGGCGAGCGCATGTGGCAGCCCAAGCTGGAGGCCCGCGTGTTGCAGGAATTGGCCGTGAAACCGACCGACCTGGTGCTGGAAGTCGGCACCGGTTCCGGCTATTTCGCCGCGCTGCTCGCGCACCGCGCCCAGCACGTCTACAGCGTGGAGATCAACCCGGAACTGAAAGCATCTGCCGAAGCGAACCTGCGCCGTGCCGGCGTGGAAAACGTAACCCTGGAGCTAGGCGACGGCGCGCGCGGCTGGACCAAACACGCGCCCTACGACATTATCGTGCTTACCGGCTCGACGCCGGTGCTGCCGCCGCAGCTGTTACAGCAGATGAAACCCGGGGGGCGCCTGATTTCGGTCGTAGGAAGCCCGCCGGTCATGGCGGCGCGGCTGGTGACCTGCACCGGCGTAGGGGTTTACAGCTCTATCGATGTATTGGAAACGCAGATCGCGCCGCTCACGAATGCGCTCGCGAACGAACGCTTCAGCTTCTGAACATGACGCAAATAACGCCACAACTGCTGCACCAATGGCTGACCGATAACGCGCGCAAGCCGCCGGTGTTGCTCGATGTGCGCGAGCCCTGGGAATACCAAAGATGCCGCATCGAGGGATCGATGCTCGCGCCCATGAACACCATTCCGGCGCGGGCGCAGGAGCTCGACCCCGGCACCGATACCGTTGTGATCTGCCATCACGGCGTACGCAGTTTCCAGGTGGGGCTGTTTCTGGAGCGCAGCGGCTTTTCCAATTTGTATAACCTGCGGGGTGGAGTAAATGCCTGGGCCGACCAGGTCGACCCCACGATGCCCCGATATTGAGCCAAACATGAAACGACACGCGATTTTCCTCGCCATACTCGCATTCAGCCAGCCGCTCGCCGCCGCAGATCTGCTGCAAACCTACCGCGAGGCGCGTGCCAACGACCCGGTCTACGCCTCGGCGCGGGCCGCGCGCGATGCGGGGCGCGAAAACCTGCCGCAAGGCCTCGCTGTGCTGCGGCCGACCATCAATGCCAGCGGGTTCACGCAGATGAACAACATCGACATCGATTACCGCGGTGCACTGCCGGCGGCGTCGCGCGACGGCAACACCAATGGCTATAGCCTGTCGCTGACGCAACCCCTGTTCAACTGGCAAAATTTCATGCTGTACAAGGAAGCCGGCTTCAAAGTGGCACAAGCCGAAGCGGTCTTCGGGCAGGTGGCGCAGGATCTAATCGTACGCGTGGCACAGGCTTACTTCGACGTGCTCGCGTCCCAGGACACGCTGGCCTTCATCCAGGCGCAGAAGACCGCAATTTCCGAGCAACTCGCGCAGGCCAAGCGCAACTTTGAAGTGGGCACGGCGACGATCACCGACACCCACGAAGCACAGGCGCGTTTCGATCTCTCCGCCAGCCAGGAAATAGCCGCGCAAAGCGACCTGGAAATCAAGAAAAGCGCGCTGCAGCAGATCGTCGGCAAGTTTCCCGACAGACTCACTCCGCTCAAACCGGCGACCAGTCTCAGCCCGCCCAAACCCAATGCGATAGAGCCGTGGGTGGCCAGCGCCGAAGAGCAAAATTTCACCGTGCGCATACAGCAAGCCGCGCTGGAAATCGCCACGCGCGAAATCGAACGCAGTCGCGCCGGCCATTATCCTTCGCTCAACCTGGTGGGCAGCTACGGCCACAACTCGGCCAGCATCAGCACTACCGGCACGGTCAACGTCGGCACCGACACCAACAGCAGCGCAATCGGACTACAACTGTCCATCCCGCTTTACGCCGGTGGCGGGGTCAGTTCGCTGGTACGCCAGGCCATAGCGAATCAGGAAAAGACACGCCAGGATCTGGAAACTGCGCGCCGCAGTGCCGCGCAGGCGGCGCGGCAGGCCTATCTCGGAGTCAACAACGGCATGGCGCAGGTGGGCGCGCTGGAGCAGGCGCTGGTTTCCAGCCAAAGCGCGCTTGACTCAAACAAGCTCGGCTACGAGGTGGGCGTGCGCATCAATATCGACGTGCTGAACGCCCAGCAACAACTATTCTCGACCAAACGCGATCTGGCCAAGGCACGCTATGACACATTGCTCGCCGGACTCAAGCTCAAAGCCGCAGCCGGCACCTTGACCGAGGAAGACCTGGAAGCGGTCAACCGCCTGCTCGCCACCATCTAAAGCTCTGGTGTCGAGCTAATGCCGGCCCGCTATGACAGCATCTACGCCGGCGTAAGCAGTCTCTCGCAGATCGCCAGATTGCGCGCCGTCGCCCCCTGGTGCGCGCGGCTGAAGGCGAGCGCCGCCTGCGCCATGCGCGCCAGCGCAGCGTGATCCGCAAGCAGCTGTTCCGCTCGCTCTGCCAGCGCGGCCGCGTCAACGACCTCCAGCGCGGCACCCGCAGCCAGGGCCAGGCTGGACGCCTCGGCAAAGTTGTACATATGCGGACCGAATAATAGCGGTCGGCCCACCGCGCAGGCCTCGATCAGGTTCTGACCACCATAAGGTAACAGGCTGCCGCCGATGAAGGCCAGATCGCAGGCTGCATAGTAGGCCGCCATTTCCCCCATGCTGTCACCGAGCAGTACGCGGCAATCCTGCGGCAGGATGCCCTCGTCGCTGCGGCGCGCATAAGCAAGCTTGCGCTTTTGCAGCAGCGCGGCGACTTCGCCGAAACGCTGCGGATGGCGTGGTACCAGCAGCAGCAGCAGGCCCTCGATTGCCATGCGCGAATACGCATCCAGCACCAGCGCCTCCTCGCCTTCGCGTGTACTCGCCGCGAGCAGCACCGGGCGTCCGCCGATGCGCTGCCGGAACGCTGCGCCCAGAGCCAGCAGGAGCGGCTCCACCACGACATCGAATTTGAGATTGCCCGTCACCTCCACGGCCTGCGCACCCAGTTGTTCGAGGCGCCCGGCATCTTCGCGCGTCTGCGCGCTGACTGCCGCGAGCCGGCGCAGCGCAACGCGGGTCAGCGGGGCCACCAGGTCGTACCCGCGCGCCGATTTTTCGGACATGCGCGCGTTGGCCAATAGCAGGGGTATGCCACGCCGCGCGCAATCCTCAACCAGATTGAACCAGATTTCGGTTTCCATGAGAATGCCCAGGCAGGGCCTGAACCGCGTCAGAAAGCGCGCTACGGCCGCAGGATAATCGTAAGGCAGGTAGGCGATGGTCGCCGTGCCGCCGAATAGTTGCTGCGCGGTCTCCCGCCCGGTCGGGGTCATTTGCGTGAGCAATAGTTCATGCCCGGGATAGGCTGCGGCCAGCGCGCGCACCAGCGGTTCGGCAGCGCGCGTTTCGCCTACGGATACCGCGTGTAACCAGATCACCGGCCGTTCCGGCGCGCGGTGATACCAGCCGAAGCGCTCGGCAATATGCTCGCGGTAGCCGGGCTGGCGCCGGCCGCGCCACCACAGGTGAATCAGCGCCCAGGGAAACAGCAGCCATAGCAGCAGCCGATAGCCAAAGCGCCAGATCATGCCGCGCTCACGCCGATGAGCTCGCGCAAGGCCGTCAGCACCTCGGCGATCTCGGGCATTAGCTCCCTGTCGCCCAAGTTGCGCACGCGCGCGCCCTGGCCGGCATACACGCCGGTGAGTCCCGGGCGCGTACCACAGAAAAGCGCCACCACCGGTCGCCCCAGGGCCGCCGCCAGATGGGTCAGGCCGGTATCGACGCCGATCACCGCCTGCGCCCCGGAGAGCAGGCTTGCGATAGCGGGGATGTCCTGCGCCGGCGGGACCACTGCGGCAGGCAAAGCGGACGCGATGCGCTCGCTGCGGGCGCGCTCGTCGTCGTCGCCCCAGGGCAGCATCAGGGTATAACCCTGGCGCGCAAGTTCGCCGCCCAGTTGCACCCAGGCCGGCTCAGGCCATAGCTTGTCGGCGCGGCTGGTCGAGTGCAGCAAAACGCAGTAAGGCCCGCGCTCCTCGGGTCCGGCGGGGGCTGCGATGCCGTAATCGAGCGCGGCCTGCACCTTATACCCCAGCGCCAGGCCGGCAAGCCGGCGGTTGCGCAGAACCGCGTGTAAATCGCGCGCAACCACGTGCACCACATCGTAGAATTTCGCCGCCAGCGGCTCGCGCGCGCTGGCGCTCGCATAGCCGTGGCGGGTGCCCGAAGCGGCACGCGCCAGGAGCGCGCTTTTGATCAAGCCCTGGGTATCGATGACAAAGTCGTAGCGCATGCCCGACAGCGCGCGGCGAAACTGGCCGAATTCACGCCAGTGCGCCGGATTGAGCAGGTTCCCGCGCCAGCGCCGCAGCGCCACCGGAATCACCCGGTGCACGCCCCCATGCATGCCGACGATGTCGCGATAGGCCTCCTCCACCACCCAATCGATGCGTGCACTTGGGAAGCGCGCACGAATGTCGCTCACCACCGGCAAATTGTGCACCACGTCGCCGAGCGAGGAAGTCTTGATGAGCAGAATATTGGGCATGCGCGAAGGAGGGGAGACCGGCCTTGTTAGAATAGGCGCCGGGAATTATAAGCTGTGTTCCGGCGCGACTGGTTTTCGCACGCGGTAGGGAACGTCCTTTGCATTTTTTGAATTGATCATTGAACTGAACACATTATATGTGCGGCATCATCGGCATCGCTTCACAATCTCCTGTCTCCGCGCGCGATTGGTTGCTTCCGGGTCGGGATGCCATGCGCCACCGCGGTCCGGACGATGCCGGCATCTGGTGGTCGGCGGAAGCATGCGTGGGTCTGGGCCATCGGCGGCTTGCCATCATCGATCTGTCTCCCGCCGGGCATCAGCCCATGCAGGACAGCCTCGAAGAACTATGCATAGTCTTCAACGGTGAAATCTACAACTTTGCTGATCTGCGCAGGGACTTAAAGGCCAAAGGCCATGCGTTTCGCAGCGACAGCGACACCGAAGTGATCCTGGGCGCCTATCGTGAATGGGGTACGGATTGTCTCTCCCGGCTGAACGGAGTGTTTGCCTTCGCGCTCTATGACAGCCGCCGCCGGCAGGTCTTTATCGCGCGGGACCGGGCGGGAGAAAAGCCCCTGTTCTACGCACTGGACAAGGGCGCGCTGCGCTTCGCATCCGAACTCAAAGGTCTGCTGGCGGACCCCGCGTTCCCGCGCCGCATCGATCGCGCAGCCCTGGACTGCTACCTGGCCATGAGCTACGTGCCGGGGGAGCGCTGCATACTGCAGGGGGTGAACAAACTGCCGCCCGGCCATGCACTGGTGTTCGAACTGGCAAGCGGGCAATTGCGGCTCTGGCGCTACTGGCGGCTGCCGGAACCGAGCAGCGCGGCCGCCCAGGGTGTGGCAGATGAAGCCGGTCTGCTCGATGAGCTGGAGGTTTTGCTGGAAGATGCTGTGCGCCGGCAGCTGGTCGCCGACGTGCCGGTGGGCGTGTTGCTCAGCGGCGGGGTGGACTCCAGCCTGATCACCGCCATGGCGGTGCGCGCGGCACCGCGGGTAAAGACTTTTACCATTCGCTTTCCCGGCTACGGCGAGTACGACGAAACCGAGCATGCCCGGCTGATAGCCCGGCACTTCGGCACCGAACATGTGGAACTCGCCGCCGCCGAATCCAATGTCGACCTGCTGCCGCTGCTGGCCCGGGAATTCGACGAGCCCATGGTGGATTCGTCCATGATTCCCACCTATCTTGTCAGCCGGCTGGTGCGCGAGCATTGCACGGTGGCGCTGGGCGGCGACGGCGGCGATGAGTTGTTTGCGGGATATCCTCAATACAACCGGCTGCTCTGGCTGCAACAGAAGCTGAATGTGGTTCCGCTAGGCCTGCGGCTGGCAGCGGCCAAGGCGGCGCAGGCCCTGCTGCCCGTGGGTTTCAGAGGCCGCAACTGGCTGCAGGGCCTGGGGGCGGACTTGCGCACCGGTTTGCCGCTGATTTATTCCCTGTTCGACCGCGGCACACGGCAGCGGCTGATGTCAGGGCATGGCACCTGGGAACTACCTGCCGAGCGCATCCGCGAACAGCGCATTCCCGCGACTGCGGACCTGCTGCAACGCGCCACGCGCATGGATTTCGGCAACTACCTCGCCGAACAGATCCTGGTAAAGGTGGACCGTGCCAGCATGCTCAACTCCCTGGAAGTGCGTGCGCCCCTGCTGGACTATCGTGTTATCGAATTCGCCTTCGGCGTAGTGCCCTCGCATCTGAAGGCGACCTCAGATAGCCGCAAGGTCTTGCTCAAGAAACTGGCTGCGCGCGTATTGCCGAAGGAATTCGATCTGCAGCGCAAGCAAGGATTCTCGATCCCGCTCGCGGCTTGGCTGCGATCCGGCCCATGGAAAGCGTTTTTTCGCGACACCCTGCTGGGTTCGGACGACGCCCTGTTCGACCGGGACACGGTAAGCGAGCTTCTGGCCGGGCAGGTCAAGGGACGAATGAACAGCGAACGCCTGTTTGGGCTGGTGCTGTTCGAGCTGTGGCGGCGGGAATATCAGATCTCCATGTAGGATTGATAGATGCAAACCGAATCAGCTGAAACGCCGCAACAGCCATCCGGCCCCGGATCGCGCCAGCCCTTATCCGCCGTCATCATCACCAAAAACGCCGCAGCCCAGCTCGCCGCCTGCCTGGAGAGCGCCGCCTTTGCCGAAGAGATACTGCTGGTCGACTCGGACTCCAGCGACGGCACCGCCGAACTCGCCGCAAAAAACGGCGCCAGAGTAATCCAGAAGAAAGAGTGGCTGGGCTTCGGCCGGCAAAAACAATTCGCGGTCGAAGCCGCACGCCACGACTGGGTGCTGTGTTTGGACGCCGACGAGCGCATCAGCACCACCCTGCGCGCCAGCATCCTGGCAGTACTCGCCGCCCCGGCGGCGCAGGCCTATGCGATGCCGCGCTGCAATCGTTTCATGGGGCGCTGGCTCAGGCATGGCGAGGGTTATCCGGATTGGAGCCTGCGCCTGTTCGATCGGCGGCATGCGCGCTGGAGCGATGACCCGGTGCATGAGAAAGTGCTCACCGAGACGCCGGCGGTACGCCTAGCAGGTGACCTGCTGCACGAATCGGCCGAGACACTCGCGCGCTATCTGGACAAACAGAACCGCTATACCAGCATGCAGGCCGAGCTAATGTTCAAGGCGGGGAAGCGGGCCGGATTGGCGCAACTGCTGCTTTCGCCGGGCCTGCGCTTCATCAAATTCTATTTTCTGCGTCTGGGTTTTCTCGACGGCAGCGCCGGCCTGGTGCACATCCTCATCGGTTGCTGCAACAGCTTTCACAAATACGCTAAGCTGATGGCGCTGCAACAGGAACGAGACCGCAAGTGAAAATCGCGCAAACCGCCCTGGCAGGCGTGCTGGTAGTGGAAACGACACCCTTCGCCGATCACCGCGGCGCCTTCGCCTGCCTTTACGACGCGCACGATCTTGCCCCCGTCATAGGCGCGCGGCGTATTGTGCAAATCAACCATTCGCGCACCGCCGCGGTCGGCACGGTGCGCGGCATGCACTTCCAAAACCCGCCGCACGCCGAAATGAAACTGGTGCGTTGCCTCAAAGGACGCGTATGGGACGTCGCCGTGGACCTGCGCGCCGGATCACCGACCTTCCTGCGCTGGCATGCAGAGGTGCTAGCGGCCGACAACGCGCGCATGCTGGTGGTTCCCGAAGGCTGCGCTCACGGCTTTCAGGTGCTGGAGCCGGAAAGTGAACTGCTGTACCTTCACACCGCAAACTATGCGCCCGAGGCCGAGGGCGGCGTGTTCTGCGAGGATCCACGACTGGGGATCGCCTGGCCATTGCCTGTGGAAGGGCTGTCGCGGCGCGATCTCAGCTTTGCGCCTATCGCTACAAACTTTACAGGGACCGCAGCATGAATTGCCGCCATTGCTACACACCGCTGGAACAGGTCTTCCTCGACCTCGGCTTCGCCCCGCCGTCCAATGCCTACCTCTGCGCGGCCGACCTCAGGGCGCCGGAGCGCTATTTCCCGCTCAAATTATATGTCTGCACCGAATGCTGGCTGGTTCAAACGGAAGACCACGCCAGCGCGAGCGAGCTGTTCAGCAATGACTATGCCTATTTCTCCTCGGTTTCGAAGAGCTGGCTGGATCATGCGGCCGCTTACGTGAACATGATCAGCGGGCGCCTCGGCCTCGGAAAAGGGAGTTTCGTCATCGAGGTCGCGGCCAACGACGGCTATCTGCTGAGAAATTTCGTCGCCGCCGGCATTCCCTGTCTAGGTATCGAACCCACCGCCGGCACGGCAGCCGCCGCTGAAAGCCAGGGCATCCCCATATTGCGCGAGTTTTTCGGCCAGGCCCTGGCCGGGCGCCTCGCCGCCGTAGGCAAACAGGCCGACCTGATCGTCGGCAATAACGTCTATGCGCATGTTCCCGACATCAACGATTTCACCGCCGGCCTTCGGGCCGCGCTGAAACCCGGCGGCACCATCACGCTCGAATTCACGCACCTGATGAGGCTGATCGAACACACGCTGTTCGATACCGTGTATCACGAACATTTTTCCTATTTTTCGCTGCACACGGTGAGTCGCATATTCGCCAGCGCCGGCCTGCGCGTGTTCGATGTTGAGGAATTGCCCACCCAGGGTGGCAGCTTGCGCGTCTACGGCTGCCATGCCGGCGACGTGCGCACGGACACCAAGGCGGTCGCCGCCGTGCTTGCCGAAGAACAAAAACGCGGACTGGATCAGACCGCCATCTATCGCGAGTTCCAGCCGCGCGCCGACCGGGTGAAAAATACACTGCTCGCGTTTCTGATCGAGCAGAAGCGCAACGGCAGGCAGGTTGCAGCCTACGGCGCCGCCGCCAAGGGCAATACGCTGCTCAATTACGCAGGCGTCAAACCCGATCTGTTGCCCTTCGTATGCGATGCGGCGCCTTCCAAGCAGGGCAAGTTCCTGCCTGGCGTGCATATTCCTATCCTCCCACCGGCCGCGTTGCGCGAGCGGCGGCCGGACCTGGTGCTGATCCTGCCGTGGAATATTGCTGACGAGGTGGTCGCGCAACATGCTTACGTGCGTGAGTGGGGCGGTCAGTTTGTGGTGGCGGTGCCGGAACTGCGGACGATTGCGTGAAAGTACTGGTCACAGGCGCCACCGGTTTCGTCGGTCGCCATGTGGTTGCGCAATTGCTTGCACGCGGGCATCAGGTGATCGCCGTTGCCCGCGACGAAGCCAGAGCGCGCAATTTCGCCTGGTATGAACGCGTGCGTTTCATAGTCAGCGACATCCATGGCCCGATCGAGGATGCGTTCGAGCGCTTCGATCGGCCGCAGGCTGTCATGCACCTTGCCTGGCCAGGACTGCCGAACTATGCGGCCCTGTATCACTATGAAAAGACGCTGCCCGCGGACTACCGCTTTCTCAGGTCGCTGGTGCTGGGCGGCTTAGGCCATCTCCTGGTAAGCGGCACTTGCGTCGAATACGGTATGCAGGGCGGCGCCCTGGCGGAGGACATGCCGGCGGCGCCCCTGGCCAGCCCCTACGCAAAAGCCAAGGACGCGTTGCGAAAAAAGCTTCAAACCCTGCAAGGGCAGCATCCCTTCAAGCTGCAATGGGCGCGGCTGTTCTACATGTACGGCGAAGGGCAGAATCCCAACAGCCTGCTGGCGCAACTTGACCGCGCCATCGACGGCGGCGAAACGACGTTCAACATGTCCGGTGGAGAACAACTGCGCGACTACCTCCCGGTGGAGCAGGTCGCCGCGCACTGCGTGACGCTGCTCGAGCACCCCGGCTGCAGCGGCGTGTTCAATATCTGCAGCGGCGAACCGATTTCCGTGCGCGCTCTGGCGGAGCGCCATCTGGCGCGGCGCGGCGCCGGTATTCGACTGAATTTTGGATACTACCCCTATGCCAGCGACGAGCCTATGGCCTTCTGGGGCGACCCGGGCCGCCTGAGAACCGTCCTGCAAAGCACATGAAGACGCGCGAGGTTTTCAGGGCCAAAGCTTTGCCGGTGCTGCAAAACCGGGTGTTTCCCACGGCAGCCGAAGCGCTGGCCAGCCCGACCGGGGATATGGTCCTGGTGCAGTCGCCGGATACCGGCTTGATATTCAATTCCGCGTTCGACCCGGAGCGGCTCGAGTACGACCAGAACTATCAAAACGAACAGGCCTGTTCCAGGGTGTTTCAAAACCATCTCGACGCAGTGACGGCCATTATCGGCCGTCATTTTTCCGGACACTCCCTGATCGAAGTGGGCTGCGGCAAGGGATATTTCCTCGACCACCTGCAAAGGCAGGGCTTTGACATCACCGGCATCGACCCGGCCTACGAAGGCAGTAATGCCAGCGTCGTAAAAGCACGCTTCGAGCCTGGTCTGGGTCTCGCTGCCGACGCCGTCATTCTGCGCCATTTGCTCGAGCATGTGCCCGATCCGCTTTGCTTTCTATCCAGCATCGCCCGGGCAAACGGCGGCAAGGGCGGCATTTACATCGAAGTTCCCTGTTTCGACTGGATTTGCCGGCAGCGCGCCTGGTTCGATATTTTTTACGAACACGTCAATTACTTCCGCATGAGCGATTTCCGGCGCATGTTCGGCACGATTCTGGAAAGCGGACGCCTATTCGGAGGGCAATATCTTTACCTTGTCGCCGAGCTATCGAGTTTGCGCAAGCCGCGCTTCGACCCGGACTGCAAGCTCGACTTCCCCGGGGATTTTCTCGACGGCATACGGCGGCTTGCCTCGATTGCACGAAACGGGGAACGCAACGCGATCTGGGGCGCAGCATCGAAGGGGGTGATTTTCGCCGTCCACATGCTAGGCGCCGGCAGCGAGTTCAGGTTCGCTATCGACATCAACCCGGCGAAACACGGCAGGTTCCTGGCCGGCAGCGGGCTGTGCGTGCTGGCTCCCGATGAGGCGATGCGCCAGTTGCAGCCGCGAGACAATATTTTCGTGATGAATTCGAACTACCTGGATGAAATCATCGCACAATCAGGCAACCAATATCATTACTGCAAAGTGGACCATGAATAGCTTCCTCGAAGAAATGAAGGCACGCATCCAAGCCAACGCCGGCGACGCGCGCTTGAACAGCGATGCCCGCGCGCTGCTGCTGTCCACGATAGCGGCAAAATATTCCTACAACTTCACCTGGCTGTCTCGACCGGTCATCCAGTATCCGCAGGACATGGTGGCGATGCAGGAGCTGGTCTGGCAGCTCAGGCCCGACCTGATTATCGAAACCGGCATCGCCCACGGCGGTTCTCTCGTCCTTTCCGCCTCCCTGTTGGCGCTGCTCGATTATTGCGACGCGGCGGCGGCCGGGGCGACACTGGATCCGCGCGCAACGCGCAGGCGTGTGCTGGGCATCGACATCGACATTCGTGCGCACAACCGCGCCGCCATCGAGGACCATCCGCTGGCGCATCGCATCGACATGATTCAGGGTTCCTCCGTCGCGGCGGAAATCATTGCGCAGGTGCACGAAATCGCCAAAGGCTATGAGCGCGTCCTGGTCTGCCTCGATTCGAACCATACGCACGAACATGTGCTTGCCGAACTTGAGGCCTACGCGCCCCTCGTGAGCCGGGATAGCTACTGCGTCGTGTTCGACACCGTGGTAGAGGATCTTCCGGACGAAATGTTTCCGGATCGCCCGTGGGGAAAAGGAGACAATCCAAAAACCGCAATGCGGGAATATCTGTACCGCATCGAGAAACAAGGTCGCAAGGCATTCGATGGCGCGCCACTCAATTTTGAGATCGACAAGTCCATTGAACACAAACTGCTCATTACTGTTGCGCCGGACGGGTATCTCAAGCGTGTTTGACCGCCCACAGCGGCGGCCCGTCCGATGACCAGCGTCAAGCGCAACGTCATCGCAAACTATCTGGGCGGCGGCTGGAGCGCCCTGATGGGACTGGCTTTTATACCGCTGTATATCCGCTACCTCGGCATGGAGGCCTATGGCCTGATAGGCGTATTTGCGGTGTTGCAGGCATGGCTCACTTTACTGGACATGGGCATGACGCCGACCCTGAACAGGGAAATGGCACGCTATAGCGCAGGAGCGCATACCGCCCAATCCATACGCGACCTGTTGCGCAGCCTCGAAATTATCTGCTTGGCCATGGCCGCAGTAATAGGCAGCGCGATTTTTCTTTCCGCCTCCTGGCTATCCACCCGTTGGCTGCAGGCGCAGCAACTGCCGACGGACGAAGTCGCGCACGCCATCTCCATCATTGGTCTGGTGGTGGCTCTGCGTTTCATTGAGGGGCTTTACCGGGGTGCCATTCTGGGTTTGCAGAAGCAGGTGTGGCTGAACGCCATCGGCTCCGGACTGGCCACTTTGCGCTGGGGAGGCGCAGTTCTGGTACTGATCTGGGTATCACGCAGCATCGAGGCATTTTTTGTTTGGCAGGGTCTGGTGTCGCTGGCGAGTATTTCGCTATTTGGCTTTGTTGTATATCGCCAGCTGCCGAAATCCGGATCTGCGGCCCGATTCTCCCTGACTGCATTGAAAAACATCTGGCGCTTTGCACGCGGAATGTTGGCCATCACCCTGCTGGCCCTGCTGCTCGCCCAGGTCGACAAACTCATACT
Source organism: Burkholderiales bacterium (assembly GCA_919902965.1). Taxonomy (GTDB): domain Bacteria; phylum Pseudomonadota; class Gammaproteobacteria; order Burkholderiales; family SG8-39; genus 2-12-FULL-64-23. The sequence goes on along the minus strand of CAKKSJ010000140.1, from coordinate 3,697 downwards.
CTCGCGCCTGCTGAGTCTGGAGATGTTCGGCTATTACACCCTGGCCGGCAGCGTAGCAGCGGTGCTCTCTCAGCTGGCAGCCCCGGTCAGCCAGGCCTACTACCCCCGCTTCACCGAAGTGCTGACCAAGGGTGATAGCGAGGCTCTGACCGGTCTGTACCATCAGGCTGCTCAACTTGTTAGCATAATGACCATACCTGCCGCACTGATGCTGGTTTTTTTTGGAGAAAACATTCTGTTCTTATGGACCGGCGATGCGCTACTCGCGCAAAAAGTCGCACCCTTGCTGGTTTTGCTGGCATTGGGAACGCTGTTCAACAGCCTGATGCACATCCCCTACATGCTCACGCTCGCGCATGCCTGGCCGGGCTTTGCCGTGCGCTCGAATCTTGTCGCGGTCATATTGCTGGTCCCCGCCGTTCTTTGGGCAACGCCGCGTTACGGCGCGCTCGGAGCAGCCTGGATATGGTTCATACTGAACGCCGGATATGTACTGCTCGGCATGCACTATTTGCACCGGCATTTGCTGAAACGCGAAAAATGGCATTGGTATATTCGTGATCTCGGGCTGCCAGCATGGGTGATCATCCTGGTCGCAGCCAGCTGGCTGATGCACCCGGGCTCCCTGAACACGGCTGGCGAAATAGCCTGGCTTTTGGCGAGCAGCGCTGTCGCGCTGCTTGGCTCGGCATTTGCGGCCCCGAGCTTGCGCGCGCACTTGCGCATGGCCTTTTCCAGGTAACCGAATCCGGATCGAAATGACTTCGCCAAGAATCTGCGTAATCGTTCCCACCCGAGAGAGGGCTGACACGCTCGCCTTTACTTTGCAAACCTGCACACGCCAGGAATATGCAAACCTGGAGATTCTGGTATGTGATAACTGCAGCCAGGACAATACCGCGGACGTAGTCGCGTCGATTGCGGACCAGCGTATTCGATACGCCAATCCCGGACGCCGGCTTTCAATGGCGGATAACTGGGAATATGCGATTAGCCAGATCGATGCCGATTACGTGAGCATTCTGGGCGACGACGACGGCTTGCTGCCCAATGCCATCGACGATCTGGCGCGCTTGGCGGAAAAACATGACTACCCGATCCTGACCTGGTCGAAAGTCGAATACTGCTGGCCCAGTTACGTAGACCCGCGCCTCAGGAACTTTACGAGCGTTCCGCTCGGAAACAAACTGGTCTCGGTAAAATCCTCGCTCGCACTAAAACACATCTATAAATTTCTACTGGGCTACAGGAACGGGCCATGCATCTATAACTCGCTGGTCAGCATGAAATGCGTCGAACAGGTCCTCGACCGCGATGGAAAGCTATTCCAGTCGGCCTGCCCGGATGTCTATTCCAGCCTCGCATTGGCGTCGGTGACAGATCAGTATCTTTTTTCCACCCGGCCTTTCAGCGTCAATGGCGCCTCGGCGCACAGCGGCGGCACCTCCCATGTTCGTCCGGATATCAGTTCTCAGGCATCCGATTTGTTTCAGAAGGAATCTGCAAGCGGGACCGAGGACTTCTCGCGCGTTCGCGGCTCCGTCCATGCCGCCGTCGTCGATACGCTGGCGAAATTTTCCGTCCTTGCGAAGACCGCTACTCCCGCAGTCGATTACGGCAAGGCGTTCAAGAAAATACTCCAGGATATGAACGGCATGCCTGAAATCGCGGCAGACAATCGGGGCATGCTGGAGCGGCTTGCAGACAGGCACGGGGTGCGGCGTGTCTTTGAGGCGGCCTATCTGAAACTGCAAAACGAAGCTGGCCAGGCATCCACACGATCCAAAGTGGATACCGCCAATGTATTGAGCGCGGACAATCTGATCGCCTGGGGCGATCGTTTCGACATTGCGGATGTCGCGGCTGCAGCGCTGTTTGCCGGAAAGATATTGGGCAGCTACGCGCCTCCGGCGAAGCTGAACCGATATTCGCTGGCTGGCCGGGTATTTACGCGTATTGCGCAAAGGCTGGACGGTAGCGCTTATTACCTGGGGATGTGACAGCCCTATATCGATTAAGGCTTTATCGTGACATTGATCAAAAAACTATATTGGATATTGACGACCCAGATAGGCATCGACCCGCGGGTCACGCTGCGTTCATTGCTCGGTTTGCCGCGATATGTGCTCGATTTCCTGCGCTTTCGCGCCGGCTACCGTGGACGCCTCGAATTCCAGCCCTGCCTCAATGACTGGCACGAAGAAGGCGGGGTCACCAAGCTCGAGTATTTCTGGCAGGACCTGCTGGTGGCCCGAAGGATTTTTGCGGCCAAACCGAATAAACATGTCGATGTCGGATCGCTGCTGGGCGGGTTTGTCGCGCACCTGGCCAGCTTTCGTGACATCGAGGTGTTCGACGTCCGGCCGATCAGTGCGCAGATTCCGGGCGTAAGCTTCAAGCAGGCTGATCTGATGCAGCCCGTGGCAGGAATGGCGGACTATTGCGACTCTCTCTCCTGCCTGCACGCATTGGAGCATTTTGGCTTGGGGCGTTATGGCGACCCGATCGATCCCCGGGGCTTTGAACGCGGCTTTGCAAACATGGCGGCCTTGCTGAAACAAGGCGGGGTTTTTTATCTTTCCGTTCCTATCGGGATAGAAAGGGTGGAGTTCAACGCAAATCGCGTTTTCGATCCGCGTTCCATTCTCAAACTGGCAGCACAGCACGCGCTCATGCTTGCGGATCTAACCGTGGTCCACACGGGTGGACGCATCAAGCCCATCGTGCCTGACGAGATACAGCTGTCCCACCTTGCGTCTCAGCGTTACGCGCTGGGAATTTTCGAATTTGAAAAGCGACCAGAATTGTGAATGTTCGGTGCGGAAATGCAACACGGCAACAATGATGAGTAACTGGCTCAAGACCAGCCCTCTGTTCGCATTCAACCTGGCAAACCGCGACCGCTGGGTGGGGGAACAGGCGGCCAGACTGCCTGCCGGCGCGCGAGTGCTGGATATGGGTGCCGGCTCCTGCCCCTACCGCCCCTTGTTCGCGCACTGCCGCTACCAGACCCAGGATTTCGCCGGCCTCGACAATGAACAGTTGCGTCACGGCGGCTACGGGCTGATCGATTACCGCTGTGATATCGCCAAGGTGCCGGTGGGCGACGCTGCGTTCGACGCGATCCTGTGTACCGAAGTGCTGGAGCATGTCGCGGAGCCCATCAAGGCGGTGCAGGAAATGGCCCGTATTCTCAGACCCGGCGGGCGCCTGCTGCTGACTGCGCCGCTCGGTTCCGGCATTCATCAAGAGCCGCATCACTATTACGGCGGCTACACGCCCTATTGGTACCGCGAATTCCTCGGTGCCGCCGGGTTTGCAGAAATAGAGATCGAGGCCAATGCCGGTTCCTTCAAGTTCTTCGCCCAGGAGGCCATCCGTTTTGTGCAGACCAGCCGCCCCTTCAAGCTGGGTGTGCCCTGGCCGATGGAACTGTTGTGGTTGCCGCTGTGGCTAATGCTTGCGCCCGTGCTCGCGCTCGCGATTCCCTTGGTTTGCAGCTATCTGGACCGGTTCGACCGCGACCAGCGCTTCACCGTCGGTTACCACGTAACTGCCATTAAGCGCTAAAGGCCTGAACGATGACCCAACTGTGCTTTGTAGGCGTGCAAGTCTGATGGTTCTTGTTCGCCTGACCGGCGGTCTCGGCAACCAGATGTTCCAGTATGCGGCCGGCAGGGCCCTGGCCGACCGGCTG
>CAKKSJ010000139.1 GCA_919902965.1 Burkholderiales bacterium | reverse complement strand
CGGGATCTGTGCGGGGGGCATCGGGTAACCGCTGTCCCTACCGCGATGATGCGCTTTTCATCTGTACAGAAAACACGGTTGGCGCGCGCCCCCCGGGAGGACTTGCTTCGCGGCGTAGCGCGCAAGTCGGCGCTTGGCATGCAACGGCGGTAGCGACGGCGCACATATACGATCATGCCGACGCAGCCGCTTTCTTGTAGCGCAGCAGGTACAGCCCGCACACCAGCAGCGCGAGCAGCACCAGCGGCGTGTTGCCCCAGCGCACATAGGGCGTGGCGCCGCTGCGCCCCTGCGCTTCGCCGTCGAGCGTCGCCTCGGTAAAAGGCGGAAGCACAGCGGCGATGCGGCCGCGGTGATCGATAATGGCGGTCATGCCGGTGTTGGTGGCGCGCAGCATGCTGCGGCCGGTCTCCAGCGCGCGCAGCTGCGCGATCTGCAGATGCTGGTGCGGCGCGAGCGAGTCGCCGAACCAGGCGACGTTGCTGACGTTGACCAGCAGGCTCGCCTCGGGCAGGGCGCGGATGATTTCCTCGCCAAACGCATCTTCGTAGCAGATGTTCACCGCGATCTTCTGCCCTGCCAGCGCAAGCGGCGCCTGCACCGCGCTGCCGCGCGAAAAGTTCGACAGCGGAATTTTCAATATCGACAGGACCCAGCCAAAACCGGGCGGAATGAACTCTCCGAAGGGAACCAGATGAACCTTGTCGTAGCGCTGAGTGGACGATGCGCCCAGGCCGAGCACGCTGTTGGTATAGCGCCCGGGCGCATCGCGCAGCGGCAGGCCGATGATCAGATCGCCGCCGTGGCTGCGCGCGCTCAGGGCGAGCGCGTCCAGCAGGCCGGGTTCAAGCAGGTCGAGAAAGCGCGGAATGGCGGTCTCGGGCAAGACGGTGAGGCGCGCAGCCGAGCGCGCGCTCATGCGCTGATACAACTGCACTGTGGCGGCAAAGCGCGTCGCGTCCCATTTCAGGTCCTGCGGGATGTTCCCCTGCACCAGGCTCACGCTGATCGGCTCGCCCTGCGGCTGGGTCCATTCGATACGCGCCAGCCCGTAACCCAGGCCCAGCACGAACACGAAGCCGGCGAGCGCTGCGCCGCGTTGCCGCATGCGCGTGAGGCCGAGCAGCAGACCAGCGCCGAGCCATACCAGAAAGGACAAGCCGAAAACGCCGCTGAGCGGGGCATAGCCGGCGAGCGGGGAGCCAGCCTGCGAATAACCGAAGCTGAGCCAGGGAAAACCGGTAAACACCCAGGCGCGCAGCCATTCCGAAAGCGCCCATAGCGCCGGAATCAGCAGCAATTGCCTTGGCGCGAGCGGCCCGGCCAGGCGCGCCTGCAAATAGCCCACCAGCGCCGGATAGGACGCGAGGATTGCGCAGAACAGAAAAGTGGCCAGGGCGGCCAGCGCCGCCGGCATTGCGCCGAAATCATGCAGGCTGATATAGACCCAGCTGACACCGCTTAGAAACAGGCCCAGCCCGAAGGCGAAGCCGAGCGTTGCAGCGCGGCGCGGCGTGGCAGCACCCTGCCATAGCCAGAGCAGGCCGGCGCCGGTGAGCAAGGGCAATGGGGCGAGGGCGAGGGGGGCGAAGCCGGCGACGCTTGCCGCGCCTAAGAGGAATGCAGCCAGCGGCGCGCGCAGGTGCCGCGAGACGGCAGGGTTCATTGATCGCGCGGCTTTTGCACCAGCAATGTGTGCAGGCGGCGGCTGTCGGCGCGCATCACCAGAAATTTGAATCCCCCGATGGCAATACTTTCGCCGCGCTTGGGCACGCGCCCGCAACGGCTGATTACCAGTCCGCCCACGGTGTCGAAGTCGTCGTCGCCGAAGCTGGTACCGAACGCCTCATTGAAATCGGTTATTTCGGTCTGCGCTTTGACGCGGAACTGGCCGCTCGATTCCGGCAGGATGTTGTCTTCGGTCTCGTCGAAGTCGTATTCGTCCTCGATGTCGCCGACGATCTGCTCCAGCACGTCTTCGATGGTCACCAGTCCGGCGACACCGCCGTATTCATCCACCACGATGGCCATGTGATTGCGGCTGGCGCGGAATTCGCGCAGCAGAATGTTGAGGCGCTTGGATTCGGGAACGAACACGGCCGGGCGCAGCATTTCGCGCACCTCGAACTCTTCCTCGCCGGCGTAATAGTGCAGCAGATCCTTGGCGAGCAGGATGCCGAGCACATTGTCGCGCTCGCGGTCGATCACCGGAAAGCGCGAATGCGCCGTCGAGATCACCGTAGGGATGAATTTATCCGGCGTCTCGCTGATGTCTACCACATCCATTTGCGCGCGCGGGATCATGATGTCGCGCACCTGCATCTCCGACACCTGCAGCACGCCTTCGATCATCGACAGCGCTTCGGAGTCGATCAGATTGTGTTCGTAAGCCGAGTGCAGCAGCCGGATCAGTTGCTCGCGGTCCTCCGGCTCGCGCAGGAGCAGGGCCGAGAGGCGTTCAAGGAAGGATGGTTTATGGCTTTTTTCGTCTGGCATATGGGATCGGCCGCAGGGCAGGTCCTAGGACGGCTATCCGCTATCTTACCATTGGCTCCCGCAGATCACTTATCGCCGGCGTAGGGATTCGCAAATCCGAGTCGCGCCAGTATCTTCTTTTCCAGCGCTTCCATACGTGCCGCGGCAGCCGCACTTTGGTGATCGTGCCCCTGCAGGTGCAGCGCGCCGTGCACCGTCAGATGCGCAACATGCGCGGCCAGCGTCTTGCCTTGCGCGCGCGCTTCGCGCCTCAGCACCGGCGCGCACAGCACGATGTCACCCGTGAGCGCTTCGCCGCGCCCGCCGCTGCCGTAAGCGAAGCTGAGCACATTGGTGGCGTTGTCGCGGTCGCGGTAGGCGTGGTTCAGCCTGCGCCCTTCGGCGCTGCCAACGTAGCGTACTGTAATTGTGGCCCTGCCTCCGAGGGCGGCCAGGAGCCAGCGGCGCAGTTCGGCGCTTGCTGGCAGGCCGGGGGAATTTACCGCGCATTGCACGGAGAGATCCAGCCTGGTTGCACGGGATCTAGCCTTCGTTCTGCTGGCGCTCATAGGCGTTGACTATGCGCTGCACCAGCGGGTGGCGCACCACGTCTTCGGCCAGAAACAGGGTGAAGGCGAGGCCGCGCACCTCGGCTAGTATCCGGCGTGCCTCCACCAGTCCGCTCTTGCTGCCGCGCGGCAGGTCGATCTGGGTGACGTCGCCCGTCACCACCGCTTTGCTGCCGAAGCCGATGCGGGTGAGGAACATTTTCATCTGCTCCGGCGTGGTGTTCTGCGCCTCGTCCAGGATGATGAAGGAGTGATTCAGGGTACGGCCGCGCATATAGGCGAGTGGCGCGATTTCGATTGCGCCGCGCTCGAACATTTTTACCACTTTATCGAAGCCCATCAGGTCGTAGAGCGCGTCGTGCAGCGGGCGCAGGTATGGATTGACTTTCTCCGCCAGGTCGCCGGGGAGAAAGCCGAGCCGCTCGCCCGCTTCCACGGCCGGGCGCACCAGCACGATGCGCTTCACCGCGTCCCGTTCCAGTGCGTCCACTGCGCAGGCCACGGCGAGATAGGTCTTGCCGGTGCCCGCCGGCCCGATGCCGAAGGTGATGTCGTGCTCGAGGATGTTCTTCATGTACTCGACCTGGCGCGGTGTGCGGCCGTGCAGGTCGGGTTTGCGCGTGAGCAGGGCCGGGGCGTCTCCGACTGCACTGGATTGCCGCACTTCAATCAGGCCGAGCTGCACATCGTCGATGCTGAGGCCGCGCCTGGCCTGGCTGTAGAAGCGCTCCAGCGCCTCGGCGCCGCGCGCCGTCTGCCGCGGATGTCCCTTCAGCACGAAGCGCTCGCCGCGGCGCGAGACTGTGATATCCAGGGCGATCTCTATCTGGCGCAGGTTTTCGTCGAATGGGCCGCACAAGGTGGCGAGACGCTCGTTGTCGACCGGGGACAGTATGACTTCTACGGGTTTGGGTTTCATCGGTCAGGCCGCGCCGGCCTCATTTGGAACGCGGCATGTGCCGCCTTCGGGTGGAACGCGGCATTCGCCGCCTTCGGGTGGAACGCGGCATTCGCCGCGTAGGGAATGCGCTCGCGCAGCGGTGATTTCGACCTCCGCCATGCGGCCGATGAGTTCGCGCCCGCCGGCGAAATTCACCATGCGGTTGTTGCTGCTGCGGCCGCAGAGTTCGCCGGAATTCCGTTTCGCGGCGCCCTCGACCAGCACACGCTGGGTGCCGCCTATCATGGCCTGACTGATCGCACTCGCCTGCGCTTCGATCTGCGCTTGCAGGCGCGCCAGGCGCGCCTGCTTCACTTGCGCCGGCGTGTCGTCGGCGAGTTCCGCCGCCGGCGTGCCCGGCCGCGGGCTGTAGAGGAAAGAGTAAGAGTCGTCGAAACCGATATCGGCCACGAGCTTCATGGTTGCCTCGAAATCGCGCTCGGTCTCGCCGGGGAATCCGACGATGAAGTCCGATGTTATCGAAATGTCCGGTCGTGCCGCGCGCAGGCGGCGGACGATGGATTTGTATTCGAGCACGCTGTAGCCGCGCTTCATCGCCGCGAGCACACGGTCCGAGCCCGATTGCAGCGGCAGATGCACATGGCTGGCAAGTTTCGGGATAGCCGCATGGGCATCGATCAGGCGCTGAGTGAACTCCCTGGGGTGCGAGGTGGTGTAGCGGATGCGCTCTATGCCGGGGATTTCGGCGACATATTCGAGGAGCAGCGCAAAATCCGCGTTTTCGTGCGCGTCATCCCCGTTGCCGTTCTTCGGTTCGCCGCCCAGGTTCCCGCGGTAGGCGTTCACGTTCTGCCCGAGCAGGGTGACTTCCTTGACCCCGGCCAGCGACAGTTCCGCGACTTCGGTGAGCACATCCGCGAAGGGACGCGAGACTTCCTCGCCGCGTGTATAGGGTACGACGCAGAAGCTGCAGTACTTGCTGCAGCCCTCCATGATGGAGACAAAGGCGGATACGCCTTCGACTTTTGCCGGCGGCAGGCCGTCGAATTTTTCGATCTCGGGAAAGGAAATATCCACCTGCGCTTTGCCAGTACGTAGTCGCGCCTCGATCAAGGCGGGCAGGCGGTGCAGGGTTTGCGGGCCGAACACCACATCGACGTAAGGCGAGCGCGCCACGATGGCGGCGCCCTCCTGGCTCGCGACGCAGCCGCCCACGCCTATCACCAGGCCAGGCCGCGCCTGCTTGAGATGTTTCACCCGGCCAAGTTCGTGGAACACCTTCTCCTGCGCTTTTTCGCGCACCGAGCAGGTGTTGAACAATATGACGTCGGCCTCGGCCGGATCGGCGGTGCTTTCCATGCCCTCGGCGGCGGCGAGCACATCTGCCATCTTGGCCGAGTCGTACTCGTTCATCTGGCAACCGAATGTCTTGATGTAAAGCTTGCGCGCCACCGTCATTCCCGCTGCCGGTCGGGCGCGGCCGCTTCGTCCGCTGTAAGCACCCAGACGCGGTGTATCTGGCCGGAGCCGTCCAGGGTGTACTTGACTGTCGCGCCGCTCGGCAGGCTCATCGGCACGATGAACAGATTGTCCTGGCTGCGGATCTGCGCGCCCGCCGACAGGCGCATGGGCTGGCCGTCGATTTCGACGACAGCGCCTTGAATGTGGACCATGTTGCCGCGCCTGGCAGTATCCGGGATCTGCCGCATCTGGGCCAGGGCGGCCGCTGGAATGAACAGAATACAGATCAACAGGGCGAGCAGTTTGCTGCGCATGGTGCGACACCGGATCGGTTAAACGATAGCGGGAATTATAAACGAAGCCCCACAGCCGGGGTCTGTGGGCTCCGGCCTTGCAGCCGGGTGCGCGAACCGGGCGGCGGGAGCCGTGACTTTATTCGCGGACTTCTTCGTAGTAGGCTGC
>CAKKSJ010000138.1 GCA_919902965.1 Burkholderiales bacterium | reverse complement strand
CAGGGTTGTCGAGAAGCCTTTATTATAGCCCTAATGATGTGGAAATGGAATAACACCGTGCAGGCCCTGACCAACGCCATCGTACGGGCCGACAAATGGCTCGCGAACGCGACGCCGCAGGACATCCTCAAGACCGTGCCGGAGACCTATCTGCTCGGCGACAAAGCGCTGTATCTGTTCTCCTACGGCAAAGTAAAGGAGGCGCTATCGCTGGACGGCTCGATTTCGGACGCGGGGGCCAAGGCGACCTTGAAGGCGCTTGCGGCATTTGATCCCAATATCAAGGCGGCGGAGATCAAGCTGGATCAAACCTATACCAACGAATTCGTGACGAAGGCGAACGCCAAATATAAATGAAGCCGATTCCCGGCTTCTGGAGGAGCCGGATCTATCGTTCGAGATGCGGCGGCTGCCTGGTAATTTTGATATCGCTGCATTTCGCCTTGATGCCATGCGCCGTGCCGGCCGCTGACCCAGTATGATTCCTGCGCTCGCTCTCGAAGACATCACCTGCACCTTCGTTTCGCGCGATGACCGGCACCAGCGCTATACCGCGCTGAAGGACACGACCCTGGTTGCGGCGGAAGGTGAATTTGTCTGCGTGGTCGGACCCACCGGCTGCGGAAAATCGACCTTGCTCAATGTGGCCGCCGGCCTGCTGCAACCCTCCAGCGGCTCGGTCAAGATAGGCGGTGAACCCCTGGTCGGCGTCAATCGCCGTGCGGGTTATTTGTTTCAAACCGAGGCGCTGATGCCCTGGCGCAGCGCACTCGACAACGTCATTGTCGGTCTGGAATTCCGCGGCGTCGAGCGAGCGGAAGCTATTGAACGGGGCAATGACTGGTTGCAGCGCGTGGGGCTGAGCGGGTTTGGCGGCCGCTACCCGCACCAGTTGTCGGGCGGCATGCGCAAACGCGTGTCTCTGGCGCAGACTTTCATTCTCAATCCGCAGATCCTGCTCATGGACGAGCCGTTTTCCGCGCTCGACGTGCAGACGCGTCAGTTGATGGAAAACGAGTTGCTGGATCTTTGGTCGGCCGAGCGTAAATCGGTAGTGTTCATCACCCATGACCTGGAGGAGGCGATTGCACTCTCTGATCGCGTTGTTGTGTTATCGGCTGGGCCCGAGACGCGTCCAATCGGTGAATACCGGATCGACCTTGAGCGCCCGCGCGATGTGTCGGAGATCCGTCTGACGCCCCATTTTCTCGAGCTGCATGCGCAAATCTGGCACACCATGAAAGAAGAGGTGTTGAAAGGCTATGTTCAACAACAACGCTAAAGCTAAATTGCGGCTCTACCAGCTGATCGTGCTGGTGGTGTGTTTCCTCGTCTGGTACGTGCTCACCAGTCCGACGCTGCTGCCGCCGATATATTTCGATAACGCGGATAAGGCGGCATTTTTCTTCGGTGAGCCACAGATAGTGCTTATGCGAGTGTGGGAGTGGTTCAGCTCCGGTAGTATTTATGAACATCTCGCTGTGACCTTGGTCGAAACCATGCTCGCTTTCGCCATTGGCACTGCGTTTGGATTGACTATCGGTCTTTGGCTGGCGCTGAGTCCGACGTCCTCGGCGATTCTTGATCCGTATATCACCGCAGCCAACTCCATGCCGCGCGTGATTCTTGCGCCCATTTTTTCGATTTGGTTCGGCCTCGGCATCTGGTCCAAAGTCGCATTGGGCGTGACGCTGGTGTTCTTTATCGTGTTCTTCAATGTGTACCAGGGGGTGCGAGAAGTGAGCCCGGTGGTCTTGGCCAATGTGCGCATGCTCGGCGCAAGCCAGCGCCAGCTGCTGCGCCACGTGTACTTGCCGAGCGCCACCAGCTGGGTGTTCGCCAGCCTGCACAACTCGGTGGGCCTTGCTTTCGTGGGTGCCGTGGTGGGGGAATATCTGGGATCGGCGCGAGGCGTAGGCTACTTGATACTGCAGGCCGAAGGCGTATTCGACATCAACACGGTGTTCGCCGGCATTCTGGTTCTGACCGGATTCGCGCTCGCGCTGGACGCTGTGGTCAGCGTGATCGAGAAGCGACTGCTGGTATGGCGCCCGAGCGCGGGCGAAACCGAACGCAGCATTTAGCCGTCGGCCAAGTCCGGAATGGAAGACTGACAGCGGTTTTTCGACAAATAAGGCTTTGCCGGGTTGCCGGAAACGCGTGTCGCGCGCATCGATTTCCCGTGCTACGCCCCGGGGTCATTTCGATGGCGACTATTCATTGCGCAAAGCAGCATATGTTTGACACCAGCTTGGCATGTTCGCTATAATCTCCCCTCTGTACTGGACATAAGTTCATACGGACGGACGCGGGGTGGAGCAGTCTGGCAGCTCGTCGGGCTCATAACCCGAAGGTCGTAG
>CAKKSJ010000137.1 GCA_919902965.1 Burkholderiales bacterium | reverse complement strand
ACCCCGGCACCGGAAAAGGAAGTTCAGGATCTGGTCGAGCACGTGCGCTACCCCAGCCTTACGGGCGATATTTCCACCGAGGCGACTTAAGTTTGGAGGAGTAGGAGATGGAGGCGCTTCGGCGCCTCGAAGAAAGAAAAGCCCGCGGCAACGCGGGCTTTTTCGTTTCTTGGTGTTCCGGATCTCAGTCGTCGCAACGCTGCCGCGCGCCCGAACGCAAATCCGGCCGGGCGGGGAATCCGAATCAGCCCACGTCCTTGCCGCCTGCGCCGCGCAGGTAGGGATAGCGCACCTTATCGACCATCAGCTGCGTTTCCTTGTCGGGAGGCGGCGTGAGCAGGCTCACCACGATGATCACGATGAAGCCGAGCGGAATGCCCCAGATGCCGGCCGAGATCGGCTGAATTTCGAACCACAGCTTGTCGGCGATGGGGCCGGTGACGCCAAAAATATTGCGCAGCCAGGGCTGGGTCGTCGCCATGTAGTAGAAGGTGATGCCCAGGCCAGAGGCCATGCCCAGGGTGGCACCCCATCTGTTGGCGCGGCGCCAGAAAATGCCCAGCACCAGCGCCGGGAAAAACGCGGCCGCCGCGAGCGAAAACGCGGCGCTCACCAGGAACAGTATGTCGGCCGGCTTTTGGCTCGCCACCGTCGCTGCCACCAATGCCACAACCAGCAGCAGAATCTTGGAGATGGTGACGCGCTTCTGCGCCGAGGCCCGCGGCTGGATCATTTTGTAGTAGATGTCGTGCGACAGCGCGTTGGAGATGGTCAGCAGCAGGCCGTCCGCAGTCGAGAGCGCCGCCGCCAGGCCGCCCGCCGCCACCAGCCCGGAAATCACATAGGGCAGGCCGGCGATCTCCGGCGTCGCCAGCACCACCACGTCGGCGCCGAGGGCGATCTCGGCCAACTGCACGATACCGTCCTGGTTCGCATCGAAGATGCTCACCAGCATCGGATCCACCCTTTGCCACGCCGCCACCCACTCCGGCAGTTGGGCGAACTCGGAGCCGACCAGCAGGGTGTAGATGTCGAACTTCACCAGCACCGCCAGCGCCGGCGCGGTGACATAGAGGAGGAAAATGAAGAACAGCGACCAGGTCACCGACTCGCGCGCCTGTTTCGTCGACGGCGTGGTGTAGTAGCGCATCAGTATATGCGGCAGCGCGGCGGTGCCCACCATCAGGCAGAATACCAGGGCGAGGAAATTGTGCCGGCTGACGTCGCGCTCGCGCTCGCTCGCGCCGGGAAAGGCCTCGGCGTGGCGCAGTAGCGGCGCAGCGCGGGCGCCAAGCTCGGCCTCGCGCGTCCAGCGCAGCTTCGCCTCTTTCACGCTGCGCGGAAACTTGTCCAGCGCCAGCCGTGCCGCCTGCACGCTGTCGGCCGGCGCCTTTGCCGCTTTCAGCTCGCTGAGCGCCTTTGCGAGCTTGGCTTTCTCGGCGTTGTAGGACTTCGGCAGGCCTTTCAGTTTGGCGTTGGCCTCCTCCGCGCGCTGCTTGAACAGGGCACGCACTTCCAGCTCCTTCGGGTCGGCGGCGAGCACGGTCTCGCGCGCGCTCACTTTCTCCAGCAGCTTGCCGTAGACCAGTTGCGGCACCGGGATGCCGGTGTGCTTCACCGACAGCCACACCACCGGCATCAGGTAGGCGACGATGAGCACGATGTACTGCGCCACCTGGGTCCAGGTGACCGCGCGCATGCCGCCGAGGAAGGAACAAACCAGGATGCCGCCCAGGCCGACGAAAATGCCGACCTCGAACGCGACTCCCACCAGGCGCGTGGTCACCAGGCCGACGCCGTAGATCTGCGCCACCACATAGGTAAACGAGCACAGGATCGCGGCCAGCGCGCCGACCAGGCGCGGAAGGTGGCCGCCATAGCGCGCGCCGAGGAAATCGGGAATGGTGTACTGACCGAACTTGTGCAGATAGGGTGCGAGCAGCAGCGCAACCAGGCAGTAGCCGCCGGTCCAGCCGAGGATGAAAGCGAGGCCGGCGTGGCCGTTCAGGTAGAGGGTTCCGGTCAGGCCGATGAACGATGCCGCGCTCATCCAGTCGGCGGCAGTTGCCATGCCGTTGAAGAAAGCGGGCACGCGCCGTCCCGCCACGTAATACTCGGCTACGTCGGCAGTGCGGGTCATGATGCCGATGCAGGCATACACCCCGACGGTGGCGATCAGGAACAGATAGCCGATCCAGATCTTCGCCAGGCCGAGGCGCTCGCCGAGCGCCAGAGCGAGGACGAAGATCAGGAAGCCGACCGTGTACCAGCTGTAAGCCTTGGTGAGGAAGCGGGAGAACTCCGCCTGGCTTTGCACCGCCATCACCCGTTCTCTTCGAGCGCGGCGCAGTTCACGCGACCAGTCTCAGCGGCGCCGCGCCGCCGCGCGGAAATACCACCCGCGCCAGGGTGCCGCGTCCTGCGGGATTTTGCATCAGCAGCACGCTGCCCGCATGCAGCTCGACGATCTCGCGCACGATTGCGAGACCGAGGCCCGAGCCGTCGGCACCGGTGCCGAGCACCCGGTAGAAACGCTCGAACACCCGCTCGCGCTCGTCCTGCTCGATGCCGATGCCGTCGTCTTCGACCTCCAGGATCACGCCTTCGCCCGCTGCGACGCGCGCGGTGACGCGTCCGCCGGCAGGCGTGTAGCGAATCGCGTTGTCGAGCAGATTGTTGATCAGCTCGCGCAGCAGCAGGGCATTGCCGGTGATTTTGCTGCTGCTGCCTGAAGCCTCGAAGCCGAGATCGATGCCGTGTTCCAGCGCGGCCGGCACCCAATCCTGGGTCGCCTCGCGCACCAGCGCGTCAACATCGAGCGCGGCGAAAGGCGGCAGGGTGTTTTGGTCGCTTTCGGTGCGCGCGAGCGACAACAGCTGGTTCACCAGGCGCGCCGCGCGGTCCGCGCTCACCGCGATCTGCTTCATCGTGTACTGGATATCGCGCATTTCGTTGCCGCGCAGGGCGAGATCGGCCTGCGTCCTCAAACCGGCCAGGGGTGTTTTCAGCTGGTGCGCGGCGTCGGCGATGAAGCGCCGCTGTACCTTCAGGCTTTGTTCCAGCCGCGCCATCAGATCGTTGATCGAATCGATCAGCGGCCACGCCTCTTCCGGCGCTTCGTTGCGGTCTATGGGCGACAGGTCCTGCGGCCGGCGGTCGCGCATGCTCTGGCCGATGCGGTTGAGCGGCTCGATGCCGCGGCTCAAGCCCAGCCAGACCAGGAACAGTCCCAGCGGCACGATTACGAACTGCCAGGCGAGCACTTTGCCGACAATGCCGCTGGCGAGCTGGGTGCGCTTTCCTCCGGTCTCGGCCACCTGGATCAGCACCGCCCCCTCCAGGCCGCCGACCTGGGCGAAGCTGTAGGCGATGCGCATTTCGCGGCCGCGCAGCGATTCGTCGCGGAAATACACCGTCTGCGGCTCGAGTTCGGGCGTGAACTCGACCGCACCGAGGCTGGCGTCGCCGGCAATGAGCTCGTCGTTCAAGCCGCGCACCTGAAACAACACTTCGTCCAGTTCGTCCGCGCCGAGAATGGCAATCGCCTCCGGCGGCAGGTTCACCGTCAGGACCTGGTCGTCGAACGAAACCTGGCGCGACACCGCCACCACGCGGTCTCTGAGCTGCTGGTCGAAGGCGGTGCCTGCGACCGAGTAGGCGAGAAAATAATCGGCGGCGATGCTGATCGGCCAGATGATCAGCAGCGGTGCCAGCATCCAGTCGACGATCTCGCCAAACAGCGAAGTCTGGCCGCGGGTCTTGTGCGCCATGAAATTCAGGGACCTTTGGGTTTTTCCAGGCAGTAGCCCAAGCCGCGCACGGTGACGATCCTGACACCGCCCGATTCGAGCTTCTTGCGCAGGCGGTGCACATAGACTTCGATGGCGTTGGTGCTGACTTCTTCGCCCCATTCGCACAGATGTTCGACCAGCTGCTCCTTGCTCACAATCCGGCCCACGCGCAGCAGCAGGATTTCGAGCAGGCCGGTTTCACGCGCCGACAGATCGAGCGGCTTGCCGCGCAATTCCGTCCTCCGGCCCGGCTGATCGTAACTGAGCTCGCCGTGGCGCAGCACGCCCGAGACGCCGGCGGCGCCGCGCCGCGTAAGTGCGCGCACCCGCGCCTCGAGTTCGTTTAGGTCGAAGGGTTTGGCCAGATAATCGTCTGCGCCCAGGTCCAGGCCGCGCACGCGGTCGCTGACGCCGTCCAGGGCGGTGAGGATCAGTACCGGCAGGTGCGACTGGCGCGCGCGCAGGCGCCGCAGCACTTCCAGCCCTCCCATCTTCGGCAGTCCCAGGTCGAGGATCAGCAGGTCGAACCCGCCCCGCGTCACCGCGCTGTCTGCTTCCGCGCCGGTGCCGACGCGGTCCACCACATAGCCCGCCTGGCGCAATGAGCGCGTCAGGCCATCGGCCATGATGGCGTCGTCCTCGGCAATGAGTATTCTCATGTCCTTCCCTTGCTCGCCCGGCCTGTCGGCGCCAGCCCGACACGAACCAGTGTAGCAAACCACTCCGCCCTGCGCATCGATAGCCGGCGGCCGCGCCGATGCTGCGGGAGAAAGCCGGCGGCATTTGGTCTCCCCCAATTCTTGCGCCGCCGCGAAACTACATGCAGCCTGGCCCCCGCAGCCTTCATTTCCTGGTCTTCGCCAGCCATTCCTGCGAGCGCGCCGCTTCGATCAGCGCGGCCGCGCTGCGCAGTCCCTGCGCCTCGCCGTGATACTTGAGCACCTGCAGCAACTGCGCGGTAGCGAGCGCGTCGGCCAGCGCGTCATGGCGTTTTATATTGACGATGTCGAAGGCTTCCAGCCAGGCATCCAGGCTTTTGCACGACTTGGCGCGTTCGGGCAGCAGCGCCGGCGCCAGCCAGGACAGGTCGAGCCAGCTGCGCTTGAACGCGATACCGAGGTGGCGGCGCATGGCCTTGTCGAGCATGATTTCGTCGAACGGCGAGTGATAACCTACGAGCGGCGCCTTGCCGCAGAATTCCAGAAACCCGAGCAGCGCCTCGGCCGGCGGCTGGCCCCCGGTCTGCTCGGTTCCGCCGATGCCATGCAGCAGGATATTGGCGTCCCCGCTCGCGATCTCCTGGCGCAGTACGACATGAAAGCTGTCGGCGTAGTCGATGCGCGATTCATGAATGCCGACGGCGCCGATGGCGATCAGGCGGTCGCGAAACAGGTTGAGCCCGCTCGCCTCCACGTCGGCCACGATGGTGCGCAGCAGCGGCATGGCGAGATCCAGGCCGGGTTCCGGAAGCGCGCGCCATGCGCGCAGGCGCGCTTGCTGTTCCGCGCTCAGCCGCGAGGCGCCGAGCCCCAGGAGATCGCGCCAGAAGCTCACAACTGGAAATCGAGCTGCAGCCGGGTTTGCACGTTGCGCGCCTGGCGAAAGGCTTCCTTGAGGATGCGCCGGTCGAGCGCGTTGAGGCGGTCCGGGTCGATGCGGTTGACGTCTCCGGGATCGCCGCTGGCGAGGTGCTGATGGCGCAGCCGCAGCAGCAGCACGAAATGGAAGGCGTCCACCATCGCCTCGATTTCCGCCGGCGGCACGTTCAGCCGGGCGCCCGAGGCGCGCAGGCGCTCGGCGGTGTTGGTCTGCGCCAGGCCGGCGGCGAGCGCGTAGATGCGAGCCGCGTCGACGAACGGGCGCGAACCCTGCGCCTTGAGATTGACGGTATGGGCCTGGCGGCCGCTGCCGCTGGTGACGATATTCCTGAACATGCCGAGCGGCGGCTGCGATTCCAGCGCATTGGCCGCCATTGCCCGTAGGAAGCGCTGATTGTCGTGCGCCTCGAGATTGAGTCCGCTGCGTAATTTTTCCGCAAGCTCCGCGTTGCCCCACAGAGCGCGGAAATCGAAAAAAATGGTCGAGTTGAGCAAAGCCTTGGGTTCGGGGCTGCGTATCCAGCCGGAGAACTTCGACTGCCACTCCGCCAGGCTCAGGCACCACTCGGGATTGCCGGCCATGATGTTGCCCTTGCACAGCGGGAAGCCGCAGGCGTCGAGCACCCGGTTCACCTCCTGGGCGAAAGGCAGCAGCAGCGCGCGCACCTCGGCCGCCGGACGCGGGTCGCGAAAAATGATGCCGTTGTCCTGGTCGGTGGCGAAGGTCTGCTCGCGCCTGCCTTCGCTGCCCAGCGCGATCCAGCACCAGTCCAGACCGGCGAGATCGTGCCACGCGGCCTGGAGCTCGATCGCGCGGCAGCTGAGCCTGTCGTTCAGCGTGGCAATAAGCTGGGTCAGGTTCTCCGTGCCTACGCCCTGCGCCAGCATGTTTCCTTCCAGCCTGCGCATTCCCGCAGCGGCCGTCTTGAGGTCCTTGAAGTCCTTGGCGATGTCGATGGAATCGGAGATCGCCCGCATCGACAGGCGCGATAGCGCGAACAGGTCGCGTTCCGCCACCACGCCGACCAGACGACCCTCGTCGACCACCAGCATGTGGCGGATTCCCCATTTGACCATCAGCATGGCCGCATCGGCGCCGCTGGCCGTTGACGGCAGCGTTCGCGGCGCGACCGTCATATAGCTGCCGATCGATTTGGCGAGATCGATGTCGCCGGCGGCGGTGCGTTTGAGCAGGTCGCGTTCTGTGAAAATGCCGAGCGGCACGTCATCCGGGGAAACGATGATGATCGACCCGGTTTTTGCCCGCTGCATCGATTGCAGCGCGGACTGCAGGCTGTCCTCAGGCGCGCAGCTCAGGGGTTCGCGCCGGATCAGCTCGCGCAGCGAGGTATGCAGCGGCTGCTGGCTGACCGTAAGCTGCGCATAGTCGCTCTGCAGGGCGGCGTAGGAGCGTTGCAGCAGATTGTTCGCATACTGCGTGTGAAACGCGTGAAACTCCGGGCTGCGCCGCATCAGTTCGGCCACGACCTCGGCCCCGGTTTCATAGCAGAACGTGTCTTCGGCCGCGGTGTAGGTGTAAGCGGTGGGGCGATGGTCGGCGACTGCGCCCAGCGGAAAGCACTCGCCTTCGCCGAACTCCAGCTCACCGGGCTGGGGCAGGGACTCCGCGCTTAGATCACCCCGCACCAGGCCGCGCTGAATGATAAACAGCGTGCGCACGGCGCCGTGCCGCGGTTCCAGGATGATCCGGCCCTGCGCGTAGTAGGCGAGCTTGAGCCGGCCGGCGAGAAAGATGAGCGATTCCTGGTCCATCTGATCGAACGGCGCGTGGCGGCGCAGCAACTCGAGCGTTGCCGCCGCGATGACATTGGGGAGGTTCGGCGTATCGGCCATGATTTTCTGCTTTTTGTTTCGACTACAGCACTTCGCCCGGGCTCATGATACCCGGTGGATCCTGTGCGGTGGATAGTTCGACCAATTGAGTTTCGACTCGAGCCGTATCCATAGTCAGGGAATTCTACTGCGAACGGGATAGGCGTCGTGGCTGCTGCCGTGGAATGCCGCGCGTCGCCAGCGCAGCCGCGAAATCCTTGACACCGCGGTTTCCTGTCGCGGGCGACTGTTTCTTGGCTAAAGCCCCTTTTCCACTTATAATTCGCCCTCTTTTCGACCATCGGCGTACTCCTCGCTTCCGGTGGCCGGCGCATCAAACATGGCCAAGTAGCTCAGTTGGTAGAGCAGCGGACTGAAAATCCGTGTGTCGGTGGTTCAATTCC
>CAKKSJ010000136.1 GCA_919902965.1 Burkholderiales bacterium | reverse complement strand
ATTACAAAGTCAGACTGCCGGCGCAGACCTTCATCGAACGCTTCTTGTTGCGCGTACTCTTGGCGGTGGCCCACTCTAGGCGTGCGCTCGGCCCTCTGGCCGGGTTCGCGCGATACACGCGATCGTTCGCGCCTGTTACCACTCGCTACGACGTTGCTGAACACCTCAGAACGCAAGAGGAAATGGCCGCCTATCTTGAAGCCTGCTTCGAAGAGGCTGGCGGCGATGCTGCATTTATTGCCAAGGCGCTTGGCGACATCGCTCGCGCTAAAGGCATGTCACAGGTTGCGCGAGACGCAGGATTGTCCCGCGAAAGCCTTTACAAAGCGCTTTCCGGCGAGCGCAGTCCTGGCTTCGACACTATCCTCAAGGTCATCGCGGCTCTGGGACTGAAGCTGCACGCCCAAGCTAGTCATAACTGACCGCGGTGCCCAACTTGTCATTGGTGCGGACGCCTGTCGGTGCCGCGCAATTCGAACGTAATGCCGCGGCAGGCCGACACCGGTTGTTGCGCGGTGCGCAACAGCGTATGATCGCCTATGGTCAAGACATTCCGGCACAAGGGGCTGCAGAAGTTTTTTGTGTCGGGAAGCTTGGCCGGGGTCCAGCCGCATCACGCTGCTCGGCTGCGAATGCAACTCGCGGCCTTGGATACGGCCCAGGAGATCGAGGACATGGGCATCCCGGGTTTCCGCCTTCACCCATTGAAGGGGCGGGAGAAAGGGCGCTGGTCCATCTGGGTCAATGGAAGCTGGCGGCTGACGTTTGAATTTCGCGACGGCGATGCTTACGTTCTGGACTACGAGGATTACCACTGATGGCTATGCACAATCCCCCCCACCCGGGAGAGTTCATCACTCGGGTCTACCTTGAGCCCAACGATCTGAGCGGTAGGGAACTCGCGCTAAAGCTCGGGGTGGCTGCTTCGACGCTGAGCCGCATATTGAAAGGGTCCAGTGCAGTGTCTCCGGAGATGGCGCTTCGGCTCTCGAAGGCGCTCGGACGTACGCCTGAGAGCTGGCTCGCGATGCAGTACAACTATGATCTGTGGCACGCGCGGCAGCGGGTCAAGCTTGCCGATGTCGAGAAAATCAAACTCACCGCGGCATAACAAGCCGTTGCACCTGATCCACGGGAGCGGCGCTGCGCGCCGTCCCTCGGCGGGGTGAACGGCGACGTTCGCCCCTCTCACCGCACCATGACTGACGTCATTGGCATCGACCACATCTACATTTCGGTGTCCGATCTCGATCGGTCGGAAGCCTTCTACGACCGCGTCATGTTGCAAGCGCTGGGATTCCGAAAGAATAAGTTTGCCATCGGCGGTGATCCACACGTTCAGTACTTCAACCGCCACTTCGGTTATGTGCTTCGCCCCGCGCGCGGAGAAACCAAGTACGACTCCTATGCCCTCGGGTTGCACCACTTCTGTCTTCGCGTCGACTCAATTGCCGATGTCGTTGCCGTTGCCAACGAGCTCCGCGGTGCTGGCATCGATGCTACTGAGCCTAAGCTCTATGCCGAGTACGCGCCTGACTACTGGGCAACGTTCTTTAACGACCCCGATGGTGTGCGCCTCGAAGTCACCAACTATCGCCAAGAGCGTCGTGACCGCCATGACCACTGGAATTGACTTCGGGGCTAACCCGGCGCTGGTGCGGACGGGCCGCCAGCGCGGCGCTTCGTTAAGGGTTGTGCCGGCCAGCCGCACAGCTCTGCGTTCGGCATCAACTACAGAGACTCGATGACCAACGCCTACGTGCATGGTTACGATCCGAGGGAAAATCTGCGGCTGCAGGATCAGGCATCCACGCTGGTGGAGCTGTTGCATTCGGATACCGCGTACCCGGAAGGAAGCAGCGTTTTGGAGGCCGGGTGCGGCGTCGGCGCGCAAACAATTACCCTGGCATCCAATAGTCCGAAAGCGCTCATTACGTCGATTGATGTGTCTGAAGCATCGGTCGCCGAAGCCAGAAGAGTTGTCCAAGCGGCAGGTGTCAATAATGTGTCGCTGCGCCAGGCGGACATATTCCATTTGCCGTTTCCGTCCGAGTCGTTCGATCATGTCTTCGTTTGCTTCGTCCTTGAACATCTGGCCCACCCGGTTGAGGCGCTGAGAGCGCTAAGATACGTGTTGAAACCCGGCGGGACTATTACGGCGATCGAGGGCGATCACGGCTCCACCTACTTCTATCCGGACAGCGAATATGCGCACAGGGCTGTTCGCTGCCAGGTTGAATTGCAGGCGAGAGCAGGGGGCAATGCGTCGATAGGACGGGCGCTATTCCCTTTGCTAAGGGAAGCCGGATTTGGCGAGGTTCACGTCTCGCCGCGAATGGTCTACGTCGACTCCAGCAAGCCCGATCTGGTAGAAGGATTCACAAAGAATACTTTTACTGCAATGATCGAGGGTATTCGGAAGCGCGCCCTTGAATCGGAAATTATGAGCGAAACCGACTTCGATAAGGGTATAGCCGATTTGTACCGAACCGCAGAAGCGGACGGCGTTTTTTGCTACACGTTTTTTAAGGCCCGTGCGGTTAAGAATCCTGGTGCCGAACAACGCGCTCCGGGGGGTGCGTCGGAAGCGACGCGCCTTTGAGCCGGCGCGTTAAACCTTTCGATTATTTCCCTTGCGTAATTAGTATTTTGTTACTACACTTTGTGTGTGACCACTTGGGACGAAGCTAAGCGCCGGAAGAACATCAAGGATCACGGGCTCGATTTCATCGGGTGCGAGGCCATCTGGGACAACTTCACGATCACGCGTGAAGACGTTCGTCACGCGTACGGTGAGAAGCGTTTGGTTGGCTTCGGATTATTGGAAGGCACTGTCGCTGTGTTGGTGTACACCGAGCGTCGCACTGGTTCCCACATTATTTCCTTACGCAAGGCGGAAAAACATGAAACACGCTACTACTTTGAAATCGCCAAAGACTACTTCAAATAGGCGGCTTGACCCGGACAACCCGCCCTGGTCCGAAGAAATGCTTGGACCGCCGGTGCTTAAGCGCGGCCGCGGCCCGCAAAAAGCGCCAACTAAAGTGCTTACTACCGTTCGCCTGGACGCCGACATCCTCGCTTTTTTCAAAGCCCAGGGCAATGGTTACCAGACTCGAATAAATGATGAATTGCGCAAGATCGTGGCAAAAGGTCAAACTACGCGCTCAACGAGGACGCGCGCAAAGGCGGCGCGCGCCGGTTAGCGCGAACCTTGATCGCAGCAATCATCCTCATGCCAATTATCCGTTCCGCTACTGAAGCTGACGCCCAGGCCCTGCTGGATATTTACCGTCCGTTTATAGAAAGCACGGCGGTTTCCTTCGAAACCGAAGTCCCATCTCCGCAACAATATGCTGCGCGCATTGCGAAAGCGCTAAAAGCTTGGGATTGGCTCGTTGCCGAAGAAGACCGAAAATGCATTGGCTACGCCTATGCTACCGAACACCGCCAGCGCGCCGCCTATCGCTGGTCGGTCGAGACATCCGCCTATGTGAATCCAGCTTATCACCGCAGAGGCATAGGCAAAGCGCTCTACACCGAGCTGTTCGAAAGCTTGAGAGCAAAGGGCTATTGCAATGCTTATGCCATCGTCACGCTCCCCAACCAAGCAAGCATCGCCTTGCACGAGAGCGTAGGCTTCGAGTTAGTCGGGGTGTTCAGACGCGCCGGATGGAAGTTCGGTGCATGGCAGGATGTCGCATGGTTGCAGCGCGTACTGCGCGACTTGCCGCCCGATGAGCAGCTTGCAGATGCGCCAGCGACCTAACTCATTGGTGCGGATACCCCCATGCGCATCCTGCTGGCCGAAGACGAACACGAACTTGCCAACTGGCTCGTGCGCGCGCTGCAGCAAAGCGGTTTCCAGGTCGATTGGGTCGACGACGGCCGCATGGTCCGGCGCTGCCTGAAGGCTACATTCTACGACGCGCTGGTGCTCGACCTCGGGCTGCCGGGCGTTGGCGGCCACGACGTGCTATCCGAGCTGCGCGAAGCCGACCAACGCCTGCCGGTACTGATCCTGACCGCGCGCGACTCGCTGATCGAGCGTGTAAGCACCCTGAACGAGGGTGCCGACGATTTTCTCGCCAAGCCGTTTGAACTTGCGGAGTTGGAGGCGCGGCTCACCGCGCTGATCCGCCGCGCCCGCGGAAGTGAGCATCCCCGGCTGGCCTGCGGACCTCTGGTCTATAGCCCGGCGAGCAAGCAGTTCACGCTCGACAGCAAGCCGTTGGTGCTGACGCCGCGCGAGCACGCTGCGCTGCGCGCACTGATCCAGCACAGCGGCGAGCCCATGTCCAAGCAGGAAATCCTCGACCGCGTGTTCTCCGACGAGCAGGAGGTGAACCCTGAGGCGGTCGAAGTGCTGGTGCACCGGCTGCGCAAGCGCCTGGGCCAATGTGCGGTGCAGATTACGACGCTGCGCGGCCTCGGATACGTGCTCGAAAGCGCGCCCGAAGGCGGCACTTGAACCTCGACGCCTGGCACGCCCTGAGCCTGCGCCGCACGCTGTTGCTGGTGTTGTTCCCCGGCCTGATGCTGGTACTGGGCGCTGAACTCTGGTCGACCTGGCGCACCGCGGTCGATGCAGCCAATGCCGCCTATGACCGTTCGCTGCTGGGCGCAATCAAGGCCATGGACGCCAACATCTCCACCGCCAGCGGCGGCCTCGGCGTCGAGTTACCCTACCAGATGCTCGAGTTTTTCGAGCTCACCGCCAGCGGGCGCGTGTTCTACCGCGTCGCTACCGAGGACGGGCTGGTCGAGGTCGGCAACGCCGACCTGCCGCAGCCGCGACAGCCATTGCTGACCGGGCAACCGCAGTTCAGCGACGCCAGCTACTTCGACGAGCCGGTGCGCGTCGGCTCCTACGCACGCACACTCGACCGGCCGCTGGCAGGGCACCCCGCGCCGCAGCGCATCGTGATCCAGGTCGCCGAGACGCTGCAGTCGCGGCAGGCATTTACCCGCGCGCTGTTGTGGCAGTCGCTCGCGCGCGACCTGGTGCTGGTGATTGCGGCCACCGGCCTGCTGGTGCTCGCCGTTGGCTGGGCGCTGCGGCCACTCGCGCGGCTGCGCGCAGAGGTGCAGGCGCGGCCGGCACAGGACCTGAGACCGATCTCGCCACTGGGCATCCCGGCCGACGTGCGGCCGCTGGTCGAGGCGATCAACCATCATGTCGAGCGCAACAGGCAGCAGACCGAGGCGCGCCGGCGCTTCGTCGACGACGCCTCGCACCAGCTGCGCACGCCGCTGGCGACACTCGCCACCCAGGTCGGCTTCGCGCGGCGCGAAACGGATCCGGCGCTGCAGCGCCAGGCGCTGGAGGCGATCAAGTCGCAACTCGACGAGGCCGTGCGCCAGACCAACCAGATGCTGGTGCTGGCGCGCACCGACAGCGCCGAGGTCGTACCCGAGCCGGTCGATCTCGATGCGCTGGTGCAGGCGGTGACGCGCGAGTGGTGGAGCGAAGCTCGCGCCGGTGGCATCGACCTCGGGCTGGAGTCAGTGTGCGGCGCGGTTCGCGTGCTGGCGCAGCCCACGCTGCTTAAGGAAGCGCTGTCTAATCTGCTGCACAATGCGATTCGCTATACGCCGCGCGGTGGACGGGTGACGGTGCAGGTCCGCGCGGCAGGACCGCAAGCCTGGATCGCGGTGGTCGACGATGGCCCGGGCATCAAGCCGGAGGAGCTCGCGCGCGCCGGCGAGCGCTTCTTTCGCGGCAGCAACGTCCGGCAGCCCGGCACCGGGCTGGGGCTGTCGATCGTGAAATCGATCGTCGAGCGCCTGGGCGGGGAGCTGCTGCTGGCGCCCGGACCCGACGCCCGCGGCTTGCGCGCAACGATTGCCCTGCCCGCCCTCCGCAGCGGTGACCAGACCAGGGCTTAACCCGCCTATTCGGTCGATTTTGCTGAAAGCGGTCTGAAAGCATTGCACGGATATAGTGACTCCATCACCCGGCCACATCGCATGGTCCGGGCCCGATACCAAACCAAAGGAGATGCTCAGATGAATCGCAAAGCCGCCCTCATGACCCTTGTCCTGGCGTTTGCCGCCGCTGCAGCCTCGGCCGGCCCGCTCGACAAGACCGAATGCATTGCCCCCGCCAAGCCCGGCGGCGGTTTCGACCTGACCTGCAAGCTGGTCCAATCCTCGCTGATGCAGGGAAAGTTCATCGCCGACCCGATGCGCATCACCTACATGCCCGGCGGGATCGGCGCGGTGGCTTACAACACCATCGTCGCCCAGCGCCCGGCCGAAGCGAGCACCATCGTTGCGTTCTCGGGGGGCTCGTTGCTCAACCTGGCGCAGGGCAAATTCGGACGCTACAACGAGAACGATGTGCACTGGCTGGCCGCCGTGGGCAGCGACTTCGGCGCCATCATCGTCGCCGAGGGGTCCGCACTCAAGTCGCTGAAGGACCTGGTCGCCGCGGTCAAGGCCGACCCGACCAAGGTCGTCTTCGGCGCCGGCGGCACGGTTGGCAGCCAGGACTGGATGAAGGCGGCGCTGACCGCGCGCGCGGCCGGCTTGAACCCGAAGTCGATGCGCTTCGTGGCCTTCGAAGGCGGCGGCGAGGCAATCACTGCGCTGCAGGGCGGCCATGTGCAGGTTTATTCCGGCGACGCGTCGGAGGCCGAGGAGCAGATGAAGGCCGGGGCCAAGATCCGCGTGCTGGCGGTGATGTCCGACAAGCGGCTGGAAGGCAGGCTGGCGGGCGTTCCGACGGCCAAGGAGCAGGGCTTCGACATCGAGTGGCCGATCATCCGCGGCTTCTACCTCGGGCCGAAGGTCAGCGACGCCGACTACAGGGTCTGGGCCGACACCTTCGGCAAGATGATGGCCACGCCGGCGTTCGAAAAGCTGCGCGCCGAGCGCGGTCTGTTCCCCTTCGCCAAGACCGGCCCCGAGCTCGACGCCTATGTCAAGGCGCGCGTCGCTCACTACCGCACGCTGGCCAAGGACTTCGGTTTGAACGTCGCCGTCGCCAAGTAGCCCACATACGACCATGCGGGCACTGATCCCGCACGCCACCCCAGGAGGAAACCATGAGTGACCGCAGCCTCGGTGCGGCGTGTCTGGTCGCGGGCGCAGGCATGGCCTGGGCCGCCTACGACTACGCCGCCCCCATCTCGTACGAGCCCGTCGGCCCGCGGGCCTTTCCACTGCTGCTGGCCGGGCTGATGGTGCTGGCCGGCAGCTGGCTGATCGCGCGACCTGGGCCGCAGGGCTTTGCATTAGGCCGCGAACACTTCAAGTCGATCGGGCTGGCGATGGCGGCGGTGTTCGCCTACGCCGCGCTGTTCGAAACCCTCGGCTTCCCGCTCGCCACGGCCGTGATGGCGCTGCCCATCGGCACGGCGTTCGGCGGCAGTTGGAAGCAGTCGCTGGCCGGGGGTGTTGCGATGGGTGTCGCGCTCTACCTGATGTTCGACAAGCTGCTGGACGTGGTGCTGCCCACCGGGCTGCTGTCCTTCGTCCTCGGGGGACGCTGATGGAAACGCTGCATTTCCTGCTCGGCGGCTTCGCCGTCGCGCTGACGCCCGAGAACCTGCTGGTGGCCGCAATCGGCGCCCTCATCGGCACCGTCGTCGGCATGCTGCCCGGACTGGGGCCGATCAACGGCGTCGCGATCCTGATGCCGCTGGCCTTCGCGCTCAAGCTGCCGCCCGAGACGGCATTGATCCTGCTGGCCGCCGTCTACATGGGTTGCGAGTACGGTGGCCGCATCTCGTCGATTCTGCTCAACGTGCCCGGCGATGCCGGCGCGATCATGACCGCGCTCGACGGCTACCCGATGGCGAAGAAGGGGTTGGCCGGGGTGGCGCTGTCGATCTCGGCCTGGAGTTCGTTCATCGGCTCGCTCATCGCCACGGTTGGGATCGTGCTGTTCGCACCGTTGCTCGCGCGCTGGGCGCTGGCCTTCGGCCCGGCCGAGTACTTCGCGCTGATGTGCTTCGCCTTCGCCTGCATCACCGGGCTGATGGGCGACGCGCCGGTGAAGGCGGCGCTCGCGGCGGTGATCGGCCTGTCACTATCGACCGTTGGGATGGACTCGAACTCGGGTGTCTACCGTTTCACCGGGGGCGATGTGCACCTCTCCGACGGCATCCAGTTCATCGTCGTCGTGATCGGCGTGTTCTCGGTCAGCGAGATCCTGCTCATGCTCGAACAGCACCACAGCAGCGCGGGACTGATCCACGTCAGCGGGCGCAAGCTGTTCAATCTGAAGGAAATGGCTTTTACCTGGTGGTGCACGGTGCGCTCATCCGTCGTCGGCTTCGTCGTCGGCGTGCTGCCGGGCGCCGGCGCGACCATCGCCAGCGCGATGACCTACTCGATGGAAAAACGCCTCGCCGGCGCCGACAGCCATTTCGGTGACGGCGACATCCGAGGCGTGGCCGCGCCCGAGGCGGCAAACAACGCGTCGGCGGCCGGGTCGTTTGTGCCGATGCTGACGCTGGGCGTTCCTGGCTCGGGTACGACGGCGGTGATGGTGGGCGCGCTGTCGCTCTACAACATCACGCCCGGCCCGGCACTGTTCACGCAGAACCCGACCCTGGTCTGGGGCCTGATTGCCTCGCTGTTCATCGCCAACGTGATGCTGCTCGTCATCAACATCCCGATGGTAGGCTTGTTCATCAAGATTCTGCGCCTGCCAAACTGGGCGCTGGTGCCGGGCATCCTGGCGATCAGCGCGGTCGGCGTCTACTCGGTGCATGCCACCACCTTCGACCTGATGCTGATGTCGGGACTGGGTGTCGCCGGTTACCTGCTGCGCAAGCAGGGCATGCCGATGGCGCCGCTGATCCTCGGCTTCGTGCTCGGCGACCT
Organism: Burkholderiales bacterium; assembly: GCA_919902965.1. GTDB lineage: Bacteria > Pseudomonadota > Gammaproteobacteria > Burkholderiales > SG8-39 > 2-12-FULL-64-23. Next base: position 21,276 of record CAKKSJ010000136.1, on the reverse strand, counting down.
GATGGAGCAGAACCTGCGCCGCGCATTGTCGATCACCAACGGCGAACTCGGCATTTTGGTCGAAAGCCCGATTTCGATCGGCCTGTGGATCAGTTCCGCGGCGATGCTTGTCGTGCCCCCGCTGATGCGCCTGCGCGCCTATCGTAAGCTGGCCGCCGCGACCGCCTGAAGCGATGCGTCTCGCTGCGGATCGTTGCGGGCGCGTCGCCGGCACGCTGGCGCTGGCGCTTGCCGCGGCACTGCTCGCCGGGCCGCTGAGACTGCCGCTGCCATGGCTGATTGGTCCATTGCTGGCGGTGGCGTTCGCCGGCGTGCTCGGCGCGCGGGTCGACTGCCCGACGCCGCTGCGCAATGCGGGCCAATGGGTAATCGGCACCGCGCTCGGGCTGTACTTCACGTCGACCGTGCTCGCCACCATCGTCACGCTGGCGCCGGCCTTGGCCGCCGGCATCGTCTGGGCAATGCTGGCCGGCCTGCTGTACTACTGGCTGCTAGCGTGGGTGTCGGGCGCAGTAAGCAGCGGGGAACGGGCGACCGCGTTCTTCTCAGCCGCTATCGGCGGCGCGTCGGAGATGGCCGTGCTCGGTGAACGTCACGGCGGGCGCATCGACCACATCGCGATGGCGCACTCGTTGCGCCTGCTGATCGTCGTCGTCGCTGTTCCGTTCGGGCTGCAATGGTCTGGGATGCACGGCATCGACGCCGCCACGCCCGGCCCGGCTCGCGTGCACCTTGGCGGCTTGGCACTTCTGGGCAGCTTGACGCTGGCCGGCTCGCTGCTGATGCTGCGCAGCCGCTTGCCCAATCCCTTCGTGCTCGGATCAATGGCGGTGGCACTGGCCTTGACCGGCAGCGGTATCGAGTTGTCGGCGCTGCCGCCGACGGTCAGCCATGCCGGGCAGCTGCTGATCGGCTGTGCCCTCGGCGCCAGATTCACGCCCGATTTCCGCTACAGCGCGCCGCGCTGGCTTGCGACGGTGACGATCGGCGCGTGCGCGCTGATCGCGCTTTCGGCGAGCTTCGCCTGGGTCCTGGCCCGGCTCGCCGGGCTGCCCTGGGTGACCGTGCTGTTGGGCACCTCACCCGGCGGCATCGCCGAGATGTGCATCACCGCCAAAGTACTGCAGTTGGGAGTTCCGGTCGTCACCGCGTTCCACGTCACGCGCTATATCGCAGTGCTGCTGTGCATGGCGCCGCTGTTCCGCTGGCTCGAGCGTCGGCGCGGCTGACGCGAGGCGTCTCAAACCGCCGCTGCGGTCCTCAGTCTGGAGTCGCGTCGGCCGGAAATGCATCGCGCGAGGTGGTGCCGATCAGGCGTGAAATCCGGATCGCGACGCCCGGCTGCTGAAATTGCGCGACGCGTTCCTGAACCTGGCGGTCGGCGACAGTCATGCGGCTGCGCAGGCGCACGTATTCCGCCCATGATGTGATGATGAATCGCTCGACGAAGCGCCCGTCTTCGCCCAGGTCGCGGAATACCCGCCAATTGCTCGCACCGTTGCGGCGCCGCGTGGGTTCGATCGCCGGTATGGCGTTCAGGAATGCTTCGCGGTTTTCCGCATCGATCTGGTATTCGACCTGTATCAGCACCGGCCCGTCGTCGGGGTGGGGCTCGACTGCGATTGCGAGCTCCGGCAGCTGCAGGCCCGGCGTGATATCGGCCTCGTCGCCCATCCTGACCTGTATGCGGTAGCCGAGCGCGAGCAGTGCGAGCATGGTGCCGGCCGAAACGGCCAGCGCAATGCGCGTGCCTTCGGAGCTGGCCAGCCAGCCCCAGAGCACGCTCCCCAGTGCGAGGCTAGCCTGCATCGCCACCAGGCTCATCGCCACGGCGCGCGCCCGCACCCAGGCCGGCGCCGTGCTCTGGGTGCCCGCCGCGAGACTGGCAAGAACGGCCACCCAGGCCGCGCCCGCCGCGCATGCGCCCAGCAGCGCAATCGCAGTGGTATGCGTCAAGGCGATCAGCAGTGCGGCAATCACCCACAGGATGACACCTGCGCTGACCACCGTATTCAGCGACACACGGTGCAATTGGCGCGGTATGTAGAGGGCGCCGATGACCGCGCCGATGCCGAAGCTCGCGGATAACAGGCCGAAGCCGCCGGCCCCGAGGCCAAGCTGATCGCGCGCGATCACCGGCAGCAGCGCCCACAGCGCGCTGGCGCAAACGCAAAAGCTCAGATTGCGAAGTATCAGCGCGCGCATCGGCGGCGAGTGCCGGGCATAGCGCAGCCCGCTCTGGATGCCGGACAGCAGTGTTTCCGGCACGCCGGGAATCGCATGCCGCGGGCTGTGCCAGCTGCGCAAGGCGACGATCATCGCCACGAAGAACAACGCACTGGCAAGCAGGGCGCTGCCCGAGCCCAACCAGGCTGCCAGCGCGCCTGCGAGCGCGGGGCCGGCGGCGCGGGCGAGGTTGAACGCAACGGCGCCCAGCCCGAGCGCGCGCGGCAGCTCGGCGCGCCCGACCAGATCGTTGATGCTCGCCTGCTGCGCCGGCAGGTAAAGGGTGAAGCCGGCGCCGATCAGAAACGTGCCCGCGAGCAGGGATACCGGTCCGAGCATGCCGAGCAAGGCCGCGACGCCGAGCGTCGCGGTGGCCACCAGCAGAATCAACTGCGTCGCCAGGATAATCCGGCGCCGGTCGAAGATGTCCGCCAGCGAGCCGGCGAGCAGCCCGAACAGCAGGGATGGTGCGGTGCTGGCGGTCTGCACCAGGGCAACCATGAGCGCCGAGGGCGTCAGCGTCGCCATCAGCCATGCCGCGACGGTCGCCTGCATGGTATAGCCCAGCGCCACCGCCACCGAGCCGATGTAGAAGTGTCGAAACGAGACTTGCCGCAGAGGCGAAGTCTCGAACATTCGTGTGAAAAACCGGACGGCGCGTTTGCCCAAAGCGCTTCAGCCAGGCAGCAGATGCGCGATCGAATTGGCGTAGTAGCCGAGCAGCGCTGCTTGCGCGGGATCGGCTGCATACAAGCCGTCGCGCTCGACGACGATGTGGCGCAGCAGCATCATGCGCAATCCAGCGGTGATGGCGTAATCGCGGTCGCGCCGCGGAATGTAAATATGGGCGCCGGCGGCTTCCAGGCGTTCGATCAGCGTTTCCACTTCGGCCTTCAATTCGAGTTCAGACAGCGCTTTGCCCGGATTGCGCTCGAACACCAGCGCCACCAGCGGAACCGGCAGGACCGGAACCAGGCTGCCCACGCGCTGCATCAACTCGGCGCCCAGTCCGGCCACGCGTTGCTGGCGCTGCTCGCGGTCCAGCTTGCGGAAATCGAAGCCGCCTTCGCGCAGGTAATCGCGCATCGACAGCGGCGTGCCGAAGTTGACGCAGGCGTAGCCGAAGCGGTGCCATGCGCTGCGCAGGGCGAGGCTGGCCTGGTGCGCGGCAAATGCGAGGGTGTTCCAGGCGGCCTTGAGCCGGCCGGGGCGTTTCGCCTTCTGATCCTGCCCCAGCAACAGGGTGCGGTCTTCCAGCGTGCGGTCGTAGTTGATGCCCAGCGGAATGAATACCAGGTCGCGCTCGCCTTCCGGGTTGAAGCCGCGGATCATGTAGTCGAGCGCGCCCAGCTTGGGCGCGCGCAGCCTGCCGTCGCGGCTGAGCGAGCCTTCCGGATACAGCGCCTGGGTCACGCCGGCTTCGGTGGCCATGCCGATATAGCGTTCGAGTACGCGCCGGTAGAGTTCGTCGCGCGAATTGCGGCGCACGAAGTAGGCGCCCATGGAGCGGATCAGCTGCTGCAAGGGCCAGATGCGCGCCCATTCGCCCACGGCATAGGACAGCGCGGCCTGGTCCGCAACCAGGTAGGCGGCGAGCACGTAGTCCATGTTGCTGCGGTGGTTCATCACGAACACCACCGTGGCATCGGGCGAAATCCGCGCCAGGCCTTCGCTGTCGGTGTAGCCCACGCGCACCCGGTAGAGCGTGCGGGCGATCCTGCGGCCGAGCCAGTAGCCGACGCGGAAATAGAAATAGGCGTTGAACGCCGGCACGATTTCGCGCGCGTAGCCGCTGATTTGCGCCATCACGACTGCGCGCGGCATGTTCTGCTCGCGCGCGTAGGCCGCTGCCGCCTGCTGTACCTTGTCGTCGTAGAGCAGCCGGTCGATCAGCACCTGCCGGCGCGTCTGCTGGAACGGGCGTATCTCTATTTTCAGCTGCGAGGCGACTTCGTCCAGCACTTTGCTGGCGCGGCTGCGGATGAACCAGCGCACGCTCGGCACCAGCAGCCGGTCGAGCACTCCGACCAGCGCGAGCAGCACGATGACGATTAGCAGCCACAGGGGCAGGGTAACGGTACCCACGCCGGCCGCCGTTTGCGGCGCCTCAGGCTTGTTGGCGCAGCATGCGCTTCAGTATTTTGCCGGTCGCGCTCTTGGGCAGTTCCGTAACGATATCGACGCGCGCGGGAGTCTTGTAGGCCGCGAGCTTTTCCTTGCACCAGTCGATAACGGCTGCCGGGTTCAGCTGCGCGCCGTCCTTCAGCACCACCGCGGCGCACACGCACTCGCCCTTGAGTTCATCGGGCAGGCCGTAGACGGCGACCTCCTTGATCTCGGGAATCTGATACAGATAATGCTCCACCTCGGCCGGCCAGACCTTGAAGCCGGACACGTTGATCATGTCCTTTACCCGGTCGACGATGAATATGTAGTCTTCCTCGTCCATTTTGCCGATGTCGCCCGAATGCAGCCAGCCGCTCCGCAGCGCCTGCGCGGTGTCCTCGGGCTTGCCCCAGTATTCTTTCATCACGCCCGGACCGCGCATCACGATTTCACCCCATTCACCGCGCGGCAGTTCGCGGTCGTTTTCGTCGAAGATTTTCACTTCGAAATCCTCAATCGCGGTGCCGACGCTGCCGAACTTGTGTTTGCTGACATGGTTATAGGCCGCGCAGGGCGAGCACTCGGTCAGGCCGTAGCCCTCGTGCACGGCCGGACCGTAAGTCTCGGTCCAGCGTCGCGATATTTCCTGCGGCATGGTTGCCGCTGCCGAAAAGTAATAGCGGATCGAAGCCAGCTTTTGTTTCGGCACATTGGCGCCGAGCAGGGCAATGTAAATCGTCGGCACGGCGAAGAACATGGTGATCCGCTGGCGCTCGATTTCCTCTAGCACGAGATCCGGCACGAAGCGGCGGAACAGCACCAGCGTCGCGCCCGCGACGAATCCGGCGTTCATGATGTAGTTCTGCGCGAATACGTGGAACAGCGGCAGGAAAATCGCGAGCCGGTCCTCGCTGCTATGACCGGAGCAATTGACCCCCGCGCGGGTATTGCTAATGACGTTGTTGTGGGTGAGGGTTACGCCTTTGGGAAAACCGGTGGTGCCGGAGGAGTACAGCAGCACCGCCGGATCACCGGCCGCCATGTTCTCGGTCTTGAGCGGCGGCGTGCCCGCGGCGAGCCAGTCGCCGAGCACGATTTCATCGGCAATTTTTCCCTCGCAGATCACCGTCTTCTCGAGCGCGGGGCATTCCTTGCGCGGCACATTGGGCAGGAGTTCCGCCGTGGTAAACACGAGCTTGGCGCCGGAGTCCTTGAGCAGGTATTTGACCTCCTCGGATTTGAAAATCGAATTCACCGAGACCACGATGGCGCCGGTTTTCAGCCCGGCGAGGTAGGCGAGCATGAAAGCCGGAATATTGGGCAGGTACAGCGCGACGCGATCGCCGCGTTTTATGCCGTTTGCACGCATCGACCGGGCGAGGGCGCCGGCGCAGGCATCGAGCGCGCCATAGCTGATGTGCCTGCCTTCGAAGACGATGGCCTTACGTCCGGGATCCTGGCGCGCGATGCGCTCGACGTGTTCGCTGATGTTCACGTTTGCTCCTCCGCTAGTACCTGTTTCGATATCGGGTTTTGCGTTGCATCGCATCGGCGCCTTGGGGGCGCATTCGCGGTCGCAGCTTGTTATTGTCGCAGAAAATCGCACACCGCCCGGGTCACGTCGGCAGTACGGGCAGAGCCGCCCAGGTCCGGGGTGAAAACCCGTTTGGCGGTCACCGCTTCGATCGCGCGCATCAGCCGCGCCGCCGCGCGGACTTCGCCCAGGTGTTCCAGCATCATGGCCCCGGTCCAGAAGGTGGCGATGGGATTGGCGATGCCCTTGCCGGCGATGTCGAACGCCGAGCCGTGGATCGGTTCGAACATCGACGGAAAACTGCGTTCCGGATTCAGGTTCGCAGTCGGCGCGATGCCCAGGCTGCCCGAGAGTGCGGCGGCCAGGTCGGAAAGGATGTCGGCGTGCAGGTTGGAGGCGACGATCACGTCCAGCGTTTCCGGTTTCAGCGTCATCACGGTGGTCACTGCATCGACCAGGATGCGCTGCGTCTTGACCTGCGGATAGTCTTCCGCCACTTCATAGAAAACTTGATCCCACAGCACCATGCCGTGGCGCTGCGCATTGGATTTGGTCACCAGCGTCAGATTCCTGCGCGCCCGTTTGGCCGCGAGTTCGAAGGCAAAACGGTGGATGCGTTCCACCCCGGAGCGGGTGAACACCGAAGTTTCGGTGGCGATTTCCGCGGGCAGGCCCTGGTGCACGCGGCCGCCCGAGCCGGAATACTCGCCTTCGGTATTTTCGCGAATAATCACCCAGTCTATGCCTTTGCCGTCGCGTAGCGGGCTGACCACGCCGGGCAGCACCCGCGCCGGGCGCACGTTGGCGTATTGATCGAAACCCTGGCAGATCGGCAGGCGCAGTCCCCACAGCGAGATATGGTCCGGCACCTTGGGGCTGCCCACGGCGCCGAAGAAAATGGCGTCGAATGCTTTGAGCTTCTCCAGTCCGCCGGCGGGAATGTAGTGGCCGTGCTTCAGGTAATAGTCGCTGCTCCAGGGGAATTGCCTGAAACTGAGCTTGAAGCGCTTCGATTGCCGCGCCAGAACGTTCAGCACTTTAATGCCTTCGGCGATGACCTCCGTGCCGATACCGTCGCCGGGGATGGCCGCTATTCTGTATTGTTTCATTTGTGCTCTTGCTCCAATTGGTCGATGCTGATCTCAGATAAGCGCAGCGATGGCTTTGCCGACGGTTTCAGTGCTTGCCTTGCCGCCCAGGTCCGGGGTGTGCGGACCCTCGAGCAGCGCTGTTTCGATCGCGCGCATGATTGCGGCGCCGGCGTCGGCGTGGCCCAGATGATCCAGCAGCATCGCAGCCGACCAGATCTGGCCGATGGGGTTGGCTATTTTCTTGCCGTAGATGTCCGGCGCCGAGCCGTGCACCGGTTCGAACAGCGAGGGGAAGAGGCGTTCCGGATTGATATTGCCCGAGGGCGCGATGCCGATGGTGCCGGCAGTTGCCGGCCCGAGGTCGGAGAGGATATCGCCGAACAGGTTTGAGCCCACGATTACGTCGAAGCGCTGCGGATTGAGCACCATCTGGATGGTGAGCCCGTCGATGTGGTATTGGCTGGTCTTTACCTGCGGATAATTCTTCGCCATCGCGGCAAAGCGTTCATCCCAGTAGGGCATGGTGATGGAAATGCCGTTCGACTTGGTGGCGGAGGTGATTTCCATGCGCGGCCGCGACATCGCCAGCTCGAAGGCGAATTTCATAATGCGGTCCACGCCCTTGCGGCTGAACGTCGACACCTGCTGCGCCATCTCGCGCTCGGTACCCTCGAACAGGCGGCCGCCCATGGAGGAGTACTCGCCTTCGGTGTTTTCGCGCACCACATAGTAGTCGATGTCGCCGACCTGGCGTCCGGCCAGCGGGCATTTCACACCGGGCATCAAACGCACCGGGCGCAGGTTGACGTACTGGTCGAACTCGCGCCGGAATTTGATCAGCGAATCCCATAGCGAAACATGGTCCAGCACCGTCGCGGGCCAGCCGCTGGCGCCGAAGAAGATGCAGTCGTGGCCGCCGATCCGGTTCTTCCAGTCGGGCGGCATCCACCAGCCGTGCCTGGCGTAGTTGTCGCAGCTCCAGTCGAAATGATCGAGGCTGAGCGACAGTCCGAATTTGCGCGCCGCTGCCTCGAGCGCGCGCACGCCCTCGGGCATGACTTCCTTGCCGATGCCGTCACCGGCGATGACCGCAATTTTGTGCCGATTCATGATGGCCTTTCAAAAAGGTAGTGGAAAGATCGCTGGTGTCCTGATCGGTGCCGGAATATTCGATGGCCTAGTCCGGATTTTACTGCATCGTGCGAATTGCTCTGGTTTCTTGTCGCGCCTGTCTGCATAATTGCCCTGCGCGACCGGCGTCGCGGCGATGCGCCTGGTCGAACATGAAGGAGAAATGGATGGCTGCCATTGAGGATTATGAGGTCTATGCGATCCGCTACGCGACGCTGGCGCGCAAGGCGTCCGACAATTTCATCGGTGCCGACCCGCACGAGGAAGGCAGTCCGCTCGATTACTTCGTCTGGCTTGCGCGCAGCCCTACGCGCACCTTTGTCATCGACACCGGCTTCGAGACAGGGGTGGCCGAGCGCCGTGGTCGCAAAATGCTGCTTGCGCCGGACATCGGACTGAAGCGCCTGGGCGTGGACGCCGCCGAAGTGCGTGACGTGATCATCACCCACCTGCACTACGACCACGTCGGCAATTTCGCCTTGTTCCCCAGGGCGCGTTTCCATCTGCAGGACCGCGAGATGCAATTCGCAACCGGCCGGCATATGACACAGGCGATTTTTTCGCATGCTTACGAGGTGGAGGAGGTGGTGGGCATGGTGCGCGAGGTCTACCAGGGCCGGGTCCTGTTCCACGATGGCGAGGCCGAGCTTGCGCCGGGGCTGTCGGTGCATCACATCGGCGGTCACACCATGGGCATACAGTCGGTGCGCGTGCACACCCGCATCGGTTGGATCGTGCTGGCCTCGGATGCCACGCATCTTTACGCCAACATGAACGACACGCGGCCGTTTCCCATTGTCCACAGCGTCGCTGCCATGGTGGAAGGTTACCGCCGGCTGCGCGAACTTGCCGACCATCCGAATTATGTTGTTCCCGGGCACGACCCCCTGGTGATGCAGCGTTATCCTGCGGCCGGACCGGGTCTGGAGGGGATCGCGGTGCGGCTGGACGTAGAGCCGAAGCTATAGGGCGAAGCGGGCGCCGGAACTGCATCAGGATTGTTCTGGTGGAACGTACGGCGCTGCGCGGCAGCGTGTCAAGCGACGCAGGCGCGCGGCCGCCGATGCGCTAAAATGCGGCGTCGCATTGCGCTGTCTGCCGTGAATCTTATCGCGCTGGAAACCTCCACTGAGTACTGTTCGCTCGCCGTCGCGCGCGGCGCGCAGCTATTCGAGCGCAGTTTTCATGCCGGGCAACGGCACTCCGAACTCGTGCTGCCGGTGCTGCGCGAACTGTTGCAGCAGGCGGGACTGGAGATGCAGTCCGTCGAAGGCCTCGCCTACGGCGCGGGACCCGGATCGTTCACCGGGCTGCGCATCGCCTGCGGCCTGGCGCAGGGATTGGCGCTGGCGCGCGATCTGCCGGTGGCCGGCATCGGCACCTTGCTCGCCCTGGCCGAGAACAGCGGCGCCGACAAGGTGCTTGCCTGTCTCGATGCGCGCATGGGCGAGGTGTACCATGGGGCTTATCTAAGGAGCGGCGGTGAATGGATCGAAATCCATGCGCCCGGCCTCTACCGGCCGGACGCCGTGCCCCAGGTCGAAGGCGGAGATTGGACCGGTTGCGGCAGCGGTTTTCGCGTGCACGGCGCGGTGCTTGCGCAGGGTTACCAGGGCAGCATAGCGCGCGTCGACGCCGACGCAGTTCCGCATGCGTCCGCCATACTGCGGCTTGCGCTGCGGGTGTTCGCCGCAGGGCAGGGCGTCGATGCGGCTGCGGCGGTGCCGCTCTATGTGCGTGACAAAGTGGCGCTGAAGCTGAGCGAACGATGAGTGCGGTACTCAAGCCGGTGGCGGATTTGCGGCCGATGGTCGAAGCCGATCTGGCCGCCGTGATCGCGATCGAGAACGCGATCTACGCATTTCCCTGGACGCCGGGCAATTTTCGCGATTCGCTTGCCGCCGGCTATGGCTGCTGGAAGTATGAGCGCGACGGCGAGTTGATCGGCTATGCCGTGATGATGCGCGCATTGGACGAAGCGCATTTGCTCAATCTCAGTATTGTCGCGCGCGCACAAAGGCGGGGCTACGGCAGTCTGTTGCTGCAGCAGTTGTGCGAAATCGCGCGCGGGCAGGGTGCGAAGCTGTTTTTCCTGGAAGTGCGTCCTTCCAATGCCGCCGCGCTCGGCTTGTACGAGCGCCATGGTTTCCAACACATCGGATTGCGGCGCGACTACTATCCCGCGCCGGCGGGGCGCGAAGACGCGCTGATACTCGGCCTGTCGCTATGAGCTCGCGGCGCGAATTGCTGCTCGAGGAAATGGGCTTGACACCGCTATGGCGGCTCAGAAAGGGCCAGGCGGATAGCGGGGTGAGCGCGGCCGAAGCGCAGGAGGTTCCCGCTGCCGCGCGGCGCGGAACCGCCGCAGCGCCCGCTTCTCCGCCTATCGCGATTGACGCGGATGAACGCAGCGCGAACATCGCGCGCATGGAATGGCCCGAACTCAGGGCGAGCGTCGCGGCGTGCACAGCCTGCGGCCTGCGCAAGACCTGCACCCAGACCGTGTTCGGGGTGGGTGACGAGCAGGCCGACTGGCTGCTGGTGGGCGAGGCGCCGGGTGCGGAAGAGGACGCGCGCGGCCAACCCTTCGTCGGTCAGGCGGGAAAACTGCTTGACGCCATGCTTGAGGGCATAGAATTGAAGCGCGGCGAGGATGTCTATATTGCCAACGTGCTCAAATGCCGGCCGCCCGGAAACCGCAATCCGGAGGCGCCCGAAGTGGCACAGTGCGCGCCGTTCCTGCGGCGCCAGGTCGAATTGATCCAGCCCAGGCTCATCCTCGCCATGGGTCGCTTTGCCTGCCAGACGCTGCTGGACACCGATAGCAGCATCGCGACGCTGCGCGGACGCGTGCACCGCTACCAGGGCGTGCCCTTGATCGTCACCTATCATCCAGCCTACCTGCTGCGCACTTTGCAGGACAAGGCAAAGGCATGGGAAGACCTGTGCTTCGCTCGCAGCACCATGAAAGGGTCGCATTGAGGGTCGCTTTGGCCGTATACTTCAATCTTCAACCAACAAGCCTAGCAGCTGGAAGGATGACTAGTGGCAAAGCCCAACTATCAGTATGAAAAGCGCCAGAAGGATTTAGCCAAAAAGAAAAAACAGGAAGAAAAGCGGCTGCGCAAGCTGGAGAAAAACGCACCTGCGGCCGTGGATGGCGTGGATCAGGCGCCTGATCCCGCGCCTGCAACGGACCGGGTGGAAAACAGTTAGCTGACAGACCTGGCGGAACCGGCTTCGTTTCCAGTGTAATTCGGGAAGTATCCCGGCCGAAAATTTGCGCAAGGGAAAACCGCCTTGCAGCAGTCTTACTTCCCATTTCCTCGCGGCCTCAAACGCCCTATAATCGCAGCCTGCGCCGGTCGCCTGCCAATTGCGATTCTTTCTGCCGGACAGATCTTCGCCGAACGCCGCTGGTTCCGGTGGATCCAAGTTCACATTCAGCCGATTCATGCCGCTCAGCGGCAGACGATCAGTCTGAGCGCTCGTTTCGCTCGCATGGGGCTAGTCCTGCTGATGTAGAAGGCTAGTAGGGAGGGGGACATTTGATGCAGCGCAATATCCGACGCTATGGGTAAAGCTAAACTGGCCCGCTTTTAAGAGAAATTTGTGTATCAGCATCCAGGGAAGGTACGCGGCAATGCTTGAAGCGCGACGACTCCAGTGCACGCGAGGCGATCGGCGGCTGTTCAGCGACCTGAGCTTCAGTCTGGGTCGCGGTCAGCTGCTGCGCGTAGCGGGCGCCAACGGCAGTGGCAAGACCAGCCTGCTGCGCATTATGTGCGGTTTGGTTTTGCCCAGCGCCGGGGAACTGCTCTGGCAGGAGCGGCCGATACGCGCCGATCGCGAGGAGTATTCCAGGAATCTGGTGTTCATCGGCCACCTGAACGCCCTCAAGGACGACCTGACGGCCCTGGAAAATCTGCAGTGCGCCGCCGCGCTGAGCGGCATGCCGGCCGATGCCGGACGCATGCTCGCCGCGCTCGATTGCTTCGGCATTGCGCATTGCGCGGACCTGCCGGCAAAAGTGCTATCCCAGGGACAGCGCCGCCGCGCTGCATTGGCCAGGCTGGCGCTTTCGCCGGCGGTGCCTTTGTGGATACTGGATGAACCATTTTCCGCCCTCGATGTCGGAGCAGTGGTGGAACTGGAGCGCCTGCTTTCCTCGCATCTCGCCTCAGGCGGCATGGTGGTGTTGACGACCCACCAGGAAGTGCAGGTGGTGGCGCAGGCGATATTGCGGGTCGACCTTGATTTGCACACCCCGGCATTGCGTGCCGCATGATCAGGGCCCTGGGGTGGGTGCTGCGGCGCGATCTGCTGCTTGCGTTCCGGCGCCGGGGCGACGTGGTCAATGCGCTGGTTTTTTTCGTCATAGTGGTAAGTTTATTTCCGCTCGGTGTCGGTCCAGAAGCGAATCAGCTGCGCGGCATGGCGCCCGGGGTGCTGTGGGTGGCCGCGCTGCTCGCCTGCATGCTGTCGCTGGCGCGCTTGTACGCGCCCGACCACCAGGACGGGACGCTGGAACAGATGCTGCTCGCGGGCGAGCCGCTGGTGGTGTTGGTGATGGGCAAGGTATTGGCGCATTGGCTGATGTCGGGATTGCCGCTGGTGCTGATTGCGCCGCTGTTGGGCCTGCAGTTCGATCTTCCCGGCGATGCGCTGGTGGTGCTGTGCGTGTCGCTGCTGATCGGTACGCCCGTGCTGAGCCTGATCGGCGCGGTCGGCGCGGCGCTGACTCTGGGCGTGCGTGGCAGCGGCGTGCTGGTGGCGCTGCTGGTGTTGCCGCTCTATGTGCCGGTGCTTATTTTCGGCGCCGGCTCGGTAGTTGCGGTTGCGGCCGGCACTGGACCGGAAGCGCACCTGCTGCTGCTCGGCGGTTTCCTGGCGCTGGCACTGGTGCTCGCGCCCTGGGCGACGGCTGCGGCGCTGCGCATCGCGATGGAATGAGGGAGTAGCGGGAACAATGGGCAATTCGGGAAAATTCAGCTGGTATTATTTTTCCTCGCCGCAGAGTTTTTATCCGCTGGCGGGGAAAATGCAGCCGTGGTTCGCCGCGCTGGCCGCAATCCTGTGCGTGGCAGGTCTTTACATCGGTTTTTTCCTTGCTCCCACGGATGCCCAGCAGGGCGAGTCCTACCGAATTATTTTCATCCATGTGCCGGCGGCCTGGATGTCGATGTTTCTGTATCTGGTGATGGGTTTCTGGTCGGGTGTCGGATTGGTGCTCAATACGCGCCTGTCCTCCATGGTAGCGACCGCGCTCGCCCCGACGGGCGCGCTGTTCACTTTCATTGCGCTGTGGACCGGCGCATTGTGGGGCAAGCCCACCTGGGGCACCTGGTGGGTGTGGGACGCGCGCCTGACTTCCGAGTTGATCCTGCTGTTCCTGTATATCGGCTTCATGGCATTGCAGGCTGCGATCGACGATCAGCGCCGCGCAGACAAGGCCGGCGCAGTGCTGGCGCTGGTCGGCGTGATCAATATTCCGATTATTTATTTTTCAGTCAAATGGTGGAGCACGCTGCATCAGGGCGCCTCGGTGAGCATGACCGGCGCGCCGACGATGGCCAAGACGATGCTGCTCGGCATGCTGATCATGGCGCTGGGTTTTTGGATGTATAGTATCGCCGCCACGCTGGCGCGGACGCGCTGCGTGATTCTCGAACGCGAACGCCATACCGACTGGGTAGCGGCGGAAATAGGCGGACAAACATGAACTGGGGAAGCTGGCAGAATTTTTTCGCCATGGGCGGCTATGGGCTCTACGTCTGGGGCTCGTATGCCGTTACCCTGGTCGTGCTGGTCGCCGAGATCGTGGCGCTGGTCATGCGCCGGCGCGGCGTAATCGAGCAACTCGCCAAATATTACGCGGCACGCAGGAGGAATGATGAAACCTAGACATAAACGCTTTGTTCTGGTCGGAGTCGGTGTGGCCGGGCTGGCGCTTTCAGCCATGCTGGTGCTTTCGGCTTTTCAGAAAAACCTGGTGTTCTTTTATACGCCCACCCAGGTTGCCGCCAATGAGGCGCCGGTGGGCAAGAGCTTTCGCATTGGCGGCCTGGTGGAAAAAGGCAGCGTGAAACGCGAGGCCGACGGGGTCAGCGTGAAATTCGTGGTGACTGACACCGCCAAGAGCATACCGGTAACCTACCGCGGCATACTGCCCGACCTGTTCAAGGAGGGCAAAGGCGTGGTGACCCAGGGAAAGATTGGCCTCGACGGAACCTTCAAAGCCGAAGAGGTGCTGGCAAAGCACGACGAAAATTACATGCCGCCGGCGGCCCAGGATGCGCTCAACCAGGCAACCGCCAAGAAGGCCGCAGAGTCGATGGCGGCCGTGGAAAAAGGAAAATAATGGCTCCGGAACTCGGTAATTTCGCCGTAATCCTCACGCTTTGCATCGCGCTGGTGCAAAGCACCCTGCCGCTGATAGGCGCGGCGCGCGGCAACGCCGCCTGGATGGCGGTGGGGCGGACAGCGGCGCAGGGACAATTCCTGTTCATCGCTTTCGCCTTTGGCTGCCTCACCTACGCATTCGTGACCAATGATTTTTCGGTGACCTATGTTGCGCAGCACTCCAATTCTCGCCTGCCGCTCGAGTATCGCGTCGCGGGAGTGTGGGGCGGGCACGAGGGCTCGCTGCTGCTGTGGACCCTGATGCTGGGCCTGTGGATGTTCGCCGTGAGCATATTCAGCCGCACCCTGCCCGAGGCGATGGTGGCGCGCGTGCTCGGCATCATGGGCTTGATCAGCGTCGGCTTCCACGTGTTCATGCTGTTTGCCTCCAACCCCTTCGATCGACTGCTGCCTGCGGCTGCGGACGGGCGCGACCTCAACCCCCTGCTGCAGGATCCGGGTATGGTGTTTCACCCGCCCATGCTCTACATGGGTTACGTCGGTTTTTCGGTTGCGTTTGCGTTTTCCATGGCGGCACTGATCGACGGGCGGCTGGACGCAGCCTGGGCGCGCTGGTCGCGTCCCTGGACCACGGTTGCCTGGATGTTTCTCACGCTGGGCATCGCGCTGGGCAGCTACTGGGCCTACTATGAGTTGGGCTGGGGCGGCTGGTGGTTCTGGGATCCGGTGGAGAACGCCTCGTTCATGCCCTGGCTGGTGGGCACGGCGCTGATACACTCGCTGGCAGTGACCGAGAAGCGCGGCGCGTTCCGGATCTGGACGGTATTTCTCGCCATCCTCGCCTTTTCGCTGAGCCTGCTGGGAACCTTCCTGGTGCGCTCCGGCGTGCTTACATCGGTGCATGCGTTCGCCACCGACCCCAAGCGCGGCATATTCATCCTCATCTTTCTGGCCCTGGTCGTGGGCTCTTCGCTCGCGCTGTTCGCCTGGCGCGCTTCCAGGGTGGGCCTGGGCGGGCGCTTTGCGCTGGTCTCGCGCGAATCGATGCTGCTCACCAATAACGCGCTGCTGCTGGTTGCCGCGGGCGCGGTCCTGCTGGGCACGCTCTATCCCCTGATCCTGGACGCGCTGGGACTGGGCAAGATCTCCGTCGGTCCGCCGTATTTCGAATCGGTGTTTGTGCCGCTGATGGCACCGGCGCTGTTTCTGATGGGTGTCGGGCCGCTGGCGCGTTGGAAGCAGGCAAGCATGCCCGAGCTTGCGCTGCGCCTGCGCTGGGCTCTGGCGGTGAGTTTCGCCGCCGCGATCATTGTGCCGCTCGTCATGGGGCGCTGGAGCCCCATGATCGGATTCGGCATGCTGCTGGCGACGTGGATCGTCGCCTCGAGCCTGGTCAGCCTCAGGGGGCAACTGGCCAACGCACCGAAAGGGCGGATCGGTGCGCGACTGGCGCTATTGCCGCGCAGCTACTACGGCATGCTCATTGCGCACATCGGCGTGGCGGTATTCGTCGTTGGCGTGACTCTGGTGAAGGGCTACGAAGTCGAAACCGACGTGCGCATGGAAGTCGGCGATACTTCGCATCTCGCCGGCTACGCTTTCAGGCTGGTCGACATCAAGGACGTAAAGGGACCGAATTACACGGCAACGCGCGGCACCATCGAAATCACCCGGGACGGCAGCCCGGTGGCGACAATGCGCCCGGAAAAGCGCCTGTACACCGTGCAGAACATGCCCATGACCGAGGCTTCCATCGACTATGGCATGACGCGCCATCTGTATGTTGCGCTGGGCGAACCGATAGGCAAGAACGTCTGGATCGTGCGCCTTTATTACAAGCCCTTTATCAGCTGGATCTGGAGCGGTTGCCTGTTGATGGGATTTGGCGGATTGCTCGCAGTCATCGACCGGCGCTATCGCGTCAAGACACGCGCGGCTACGGCGCAGACGAGCGCCGCCGCAGGCCTCAAACCCTCAGCAGCGGCTTAGCCATGCTGCGTGCGCGTTTTCTGATTCCGCTGGTGGTGTTCGCGGTCATGGTGGTGTTCCTGGGCGTAGGCCTGAACCTGAATCCGCGCGAAGTGCCCTCGCCGCTTATCGACAAGCCGGCGCCGCCGTTCGTGTTGCCGCAGTTGCACGAACCGGACAAGACTATTTCCCAGAAAGAAATGTTGGGAAAGGTGTGGATGTTGAATGTGTTTGCGTCCTGGTGCGTGGCCTGCCGCGAGGAACATCCCAACCTGATGGAACTGGCCCGCAGCGGCGCGGTGCCGATCTACGGCCTCAACTACAAGGACGAGCGCGCCGATGGCATCGCCTGGCTGGCGCGCTTCGGCAATCCCTATAAGGTTTCCGCCTACGACCGGGACGGCCGCATCGGCATCGATTACGGCGTCTACGGCGTTCCCGAAACCTATGTCATCGACAAGGCCGGTGTGATTCGCTATAAGCGCATCGGCATTGTCACCCCGGAAATCGTGCGCGACAAAATTCTGCCGCTGGTAAAGGAGTTGAATGGAAATGGGTAAACTGCTGGCCCTGTTGCTTGGGCTCATCCTCGCCGGTTCGGTCTTCGCCAAGGAAGCGCCGACAGTCGCAGCCGATCCCGTGCTGGAAAAGCGCGTCATGGCGCTCGCCTCGGAACTGCGCTGCCTGGTGTGTCAGAACCAGACTATCGCTGATTCGAACGCCGAGCTCGCCATCGACCTTAAGAATCAGGTTAGAGAAAAACTGAAACAGGGCGAAAGCGAGGAAAAAATTATCGAGTACATGGTGGCCCGCTACGGTGATTTCGTTCTTTACCGGCCGCCGGTGAAGGCGACCACGCTGCCGCTGTGGGTCGGACCGTTCGCGCTGCTGCTCGCGGCGCTGGCGGGATTGTTCTATTACATCATGCAGCGGCGCCGGTCCGCTCCGGCGCAAGCGCTGACCGAGGCAGAGCAGGCGCGCGTGCGCTCCCTGCTCGATGCGCCCGAGGAGCGCACATGACCTTGTTCTGGGTGTATGCGGCGCTGCTTACCACGCTGGCGCTCGTAATCCTGGTCGCCCCGTTGATGCGCAACCGCAGCAAGGACGCGGCTTCGGTATCGCGCGAGGCGTCCAGTTTGTCGGTGTTCCGCGACCAGCTGGCCGAACTCGACGCCGACCTCGCGGCGGGCAGCATCGATCAGGAACAGTGGGAGGCGGCACGCGCCGACCTGCAGCGCGGATTGCTGGAAGACAGCGGCGCGGCTGAAGTCGGCAAAGCCGTGCCCGTCGCGCGCTCCGCGGCGGCAGCGGTCGTCGTCGCGCTCGCGGTTCCGATTGCTACAGTGGCGATCTACCTGGTACTGGGCAGTCCGCAGGGCTTGAATCCGAGCCGGGCGAGCGCGTCACAGACGCAGGAATCGCCGCACGAACTGTCGCAGGGGCAGATCGAATCCATGGTTGTGACTCTGGCGCAGCGGCTCGAGGCCGATCCGGACAATGTGGAAGGCTGGGTCATGCTCGCGCGCACCTACACCGCTCTTGGGCGCTTCAAAGATGCGGCAGACGCCTACGCCAAGGCAGAGGCCAGGTTTCCGGCGAACGCGCAGCTGCTGGCCGATTACGCCGACAGCCTCGCCATGGCGCAGGGGAAAACCCTGAAGGGCAAGCCGGAAGAGTTGATCCAGCGGGCGCTGAAAGCGGATGGCAAGAATTTCAAGGCGCTGGCTCTCGCCGGATCGGCGGAGTTCGAAAAACAGGATTTCGCCAAGGCAGCCGAATATTGGAAGCGCATATTGCCGCTGTTGCCGCCGGATTCGGAGATCGGCAATTCGGTCCGCGCCAGCATCAAGGAAGCCGAGGACAAGCAGGGCGGGGCGCCGAGTTCGCCGGCGGCCATGGCCAAAGCCGCGCCGGGCGGCAAGGCAAAATCGCCGGACGCGCCGGCTGCTGCCGCCGTCAAGGACGCGCGTCTTAGCGGAACCATCACGCTGGCATCGGCGCTTGCCGCGCGCGCCGCGCCGGAAGATGTGGTGTTTGTGCTGGCGCGGCCGGCGCAGGGTTCGCGCATGCCGCTTGCCGCGCTGCGTATGAAGGTGAAGGATCTGCCGTTCAAGTTCTCCTTCGATGACTCGATGGCAATGAGTTCCGCGGCAAAACTTTCCGATTTCACCGAGGTAGTGGTGGCTGCGCGCATATCCAAATCCGGCAACGTGCTGCCGCAAGCGGGCGATCTGGAGGGGGTGAGCAAGCCGGTGCACCCGGGAACGACGGGCTTGAGCGTCGAGATCGCGAAAGAGGTCAAGTAGGCGCGGCGCGAGCTGCGCAGACTGCATCGCGGCGCGACGGGGGATTGGCCGGTGCCGCACAAATACCAGGAATAAGGAGTAGCCCTGCTCAGCTTATGGACCTGGGCAGGGCTTAGTGTTTTTCCATACCGATGAGATGCAGCGAGTCTTCCCGGCTCTGGTTGTGTTTGTGCAACCTGATCACCAGCAGCATGGTCAGCGACACGAACGTGCCGAACAGGACGATGATGGTATCGATGCCGAAATCCGCGCGGATCATGAGCGCATACAGCGCCAGCATCAGCAGGATATTCAGGTTTTCATTGAAGTTCTGCACTGCGATCGAATGTCCGGCAGACAGCAGCACATGGCCGCGGTGCTGCAGCAGCGCGTTCATCGGGACGACGAAGAAGCCGGCCAGCGCCCCGACCAGAATGAGCAGGAAATAGACCAGCGGCATCCAGGTGACGAACATCAGCGACATGACGGCGAAGCCCATGGCCACGCCGACCGGCAGCACCTGCAAAGACTTCTTCAGCGGCACCAGGCGACCGGCAAGCACTGCTCCGAGCGCAACACCCACCGCAACGACGCCCTGCAGAATCGCGCCCTTGCTCAGGGGCATTTCCAGGCTGCGTTCGGCCCACCTGAGAACGATGAACTGCAGTGTGGCGCCGGTGCCCCAGAACAGCGTTGTGACCGCAAGCGAAATCTGCCCAAGCTTGTCGCGCCATAAGGTGACAAAGCATTCGGCGAAATCCCTGACCATGACGATGGGATTGCGCGGCTGATGGTGGTAGCGCGCGCCGGTATCGGGGATGCGCAGGTTGAATGCCGCGGCGATGAGATAGAGCAGTGAGATCACCAGAATCGCTGCTTCCGGCGGCGTATCTATGCCGGTTTCGATGCCGGGCAGGTTGATCGACAGCAATAAGGAGGAGACTTTCGACGTGATGAGTGCGCCGCCGAGCATGGTGCCGATGATGATGGATGCGACCGTCAGGCCTTCGATCCAGCCATTCGCGATTACCAGCTGCCGCGGCGGCAGCATCTCGGTGAGGATGCCGTACTTGGCCGGGGAGTAGGCCGCCGCGCCCAGGCCGACCACCGCGTAGGATGCCAGCACGACGAAGTGAGGGCTGATTCCCAGCGGCGCAGGATAATCGTAAAAGAACATCAGCGCGCAGCCGGCGATCTTGACGGTGTTGGTGATGAACATCACCTTGCCCTTGGGCATGGAGTCGGCAAAGGTGCCGACAAATGCCGCAAGCACCACATAGGAGACGGTGAAGAAGAATTTCAGCAGCGGCGTCATCCACGCCGGGCCCTGCAGATTGATCAGCAGCGCGATCGCCGCGATAAGCAGGGCGTTGTCCGCCAGCGACGAAAAAAACTGCGCCGCCATGACGGTGTAGAAACCGCGGTTCATCTATGGGAAATGGTTGAATCTGCTGTTGTAATTGGAGGCAGGCCGCTTTATACCACGGCGCGGCGCGGAAGCGGAAAAATGCTCATCAGCTGTTCTTGTGTAGCAATTTATGGTTGAATAAGCAGGGATAATACAGCAAACATTTGATCGGGCGGGCAGGATATGGCAGACAGAAGGTTGCAGGTTTTTCATGCGGTGGCCAAGCAGAGCAGCTTCACCAAGGCGGCCGAGACGCTGTTCATGACGCAGCCCGCCGTCACGTTTCAGATCAAGCAGCTTGAGGAGCATTTCAATACCCGCCTGTTTGACCGCGGGCACGGCAAGATTTCGCTGACTGCCGCGGGCGAAGTGGTGCTGGAATACGCTGAGCGTATCCTCTCGCTTTCGGCGGAACTCGATACGCGCGTGAGCGAACTGACTGGCGAGATTCAGGGACTGCTCTTGATTGGCGCGAGCATGACCATTGCTGAATTCATGCTGCCGCGCGTGCTGGGGGAGTTCAAGAGCGCCTATCCGGGGGTAAAGGCGCGGCTCACTGTGGCGAACTCCGAGACCATCGAGCACGGCGTCGCGGCGCACAGCCTCGACATCGGTTTGATCGAAGCGCCTTCGCATCTTCCCAGCCTGTCCACCGAGGACTGTTGCGAAGACGAGCTGCAGGTCGTGTGTTCTCCGGCGCACCCGCTGGCGCGGCTCAAGTCCGTGACGCCCAAGCAACTGGCGCAGCACGCTTACATCAGCCGTGAGCCCGGCTCGGGTACGCGCGCAGTGACCGACGCTTACTTCCAGCAGGCCGGAATCCCTGCGGAAAAGTTAAACATTGTCATGGAACTGGGCAGCCCGGATGCGATCAAGGGCGTGGTGGAAACCGGCCTTGGCTTTGCCATCATGTCCAAGGTCATCGTGGCTAAGGAAAAGAAACTGGGCGTGCTGGTGGCGCTGCCGCTTTTACCCAGACTCACGCGTACGCTTTCGCTGGTCTATCCGAAGGAAAAATTTCGCTCGCGCCTGGTGTCCGGCTTTGTCGAGTTTTCCAAAGACAAGCTCAAGAATTCCGTCAAGGGCTGAGCGGGTGACGCGCGTTCCCGGCCGGCGGGCAAAGTAGATGCCGCGCCCGATCCGCGCCAGTTTCAAACTGTCCGC
>CAKKSJ010000135.1 GCA_919902965.1 Burkholderiales bacterium | reverse complement strand
CCGCGCTTCCAATCGCGCAACTATGAGCAAAGTTATCTACGGCAGCAGCCGCTTCCTGGCCTGGTTTGGCGGCATTGTGCTGAGCGCGCTGGCCATTCTCAGCGTCGTCAGCATCACCGGGCGCGCCCTCAGTTTCGCCGGTCTGGGGCCCGTGCCCGGCGATTTCGAACTGATCGAGGCCGGCGCCGCGCTGGCCGTGTTCTGTTTTCTTCCCTGGTGTCACCTCAAGCAGCGCCATGCGGATGTCAATCTGTTCTGGCTGCTTTATCCGTCGTCCTTGCGCCGTGTGCTTTCGGTCGCTACCGACGGCCTTATGCTGCTCGTCTGGCTGCTGCTGGTCTGGCGCATGGGCGTAGCCACGCTGGAATACCGGGCGAACGAAGAGGTCAGTTTCATATTGCAGATGCCGGTATGGTGGGGCTATGCCGCGTCGATGATCCCGGCCGTGCTTGGCTGCATCATCTATTTTTGGCGCCTGCTCGAATTGCTGGGACTGGTCAGGGCGCACCAAGAGTTTATCCCGGCCGAGGGCAGCCATTGATGGATGCGCTCACGCTGGCCGCCTGGTCGTTCCCCGTCTTGATGGTTCTGATTTTTCTACGGGTTCCGATCGGGCTGTCGATGCTGCTACTGGGCCTGATCGGTTCGTGGCAAGTGTATGGCAGCCTGCCGCCGGTACTGAACCAGATGAAAACCCTGGCCTATGTCCAGTTCTCCAACCATTCGCTGACGATCGTGCCGCTGTTCCTGCTGATGGGGCAGTTTGCATCGATAGGCGGCCTGTCGCGGGCATTGTTCAAGGCCGCCGAAGCCTTCCTCGGGCATCGCAAGGGTGGCGTCGGCATGGCTGCCATCGGCGCCTGCGCCGGCTTCGGCTCGATCTGCGGCTCCTCGCTCGCCACCGCGGCGACCATGGGCCAGGTGGCCCTGCCCGAATTGCGCCGCGCCGGCTATTCCGGCGCCTTGTCCAGTGGCGCGCTCGCCGCCGGCGGCACCCTGGGCATCCTGATCCCGCCGTCTATCGTGCTGGTGATTTACGCCATCCTGGCGGAACAGAACATCGCCAAGTTGTTCGCGGCCGCGATGACCCCCGGCATCCTCGCGGCGCTGGGCTATATGGTGGTAATCGCCATTTACGTACGCGTGGCGCCCGGTTCGGCCGGCCGGATTCCGGCAGTGCCGTGGCCCGAGCGCCTGCGTGCCTTGCGCGCGGTCTGGCCGGTCATGGTGATTTTCGTCGTGGTCATCGGCGGCATCTATACCGGCGTGTTCACGCCGACTGAAGGCGCGGCGGTGGGTACCGTGGCGACCGGGCTGCTCGCTTGGCGCAGCGGCGACTTGACCAGGAGGAATGTGCTCGCCGCCTTCGAGGGCACCGCTGGCGGAACGGGGATGGTGTTCATGATCGTGCTGGGCGCCGCGGCCTTCAACAACTTCCTGGCCCTGTCGCAGCTGCCGCAGGAGCTTGCCCTATGGGTCGGCACCCTCGGCTTCGGCCCCTATGCAGTGCTGTGGGCGATCCTGATTTTCTATCTGGTCGCGGGCTGCGTGATGGATTCGCTGTCCATGATCCTGCTGACCATCCCGATTTTCTTTCCGATGATTTCGGGGCTGGACTTTGGCCTCTCGCCGGAATACACGGCAATCTGGTTCGGCATCCTGGTGCTGATCGTGGTCGAAGTCGGCCTCATTACGCCTCCAGTAGGCATGAATCTGTTTGTCATCCAGTCGATGGCGCCGGATATTCCCATCCGCGATACCTATCGCGGCGTGTGGCCTTTCGTGTTCAGCGACGTGCTGCGCGTCTGCCTGCTCGTGGCGTTTCCCGCGATTACGCTGTGGATTCTGCGGTTTTGAAGCGCGGGCGCGCCATTTTGTAGCCGGCGAGATGCTGCGCGCAGTGCGCGCGCAGTACCGCGCGCTTCGCGGCCTGCCGCTTGGGCTATACTTTGGCCATGCTTGAAATCCTGCTTGCGCTTTCTATTCTGCTGTTGCTGCTGTTGGGCTGGCTAGCCTGGCGCCTGGCCGCCGTAAGCCGCGGGGTGGAGGCGTTGCCGGCCGGCATGGCGCAGGGACTGGAAGAAAAGCACCGCGCCATGCTCACCGACCTGCATGGCGGCCTCACGCAGCAGGGCGACCGCCTGGGCACGAATTTCAGCGAGTCTTCCGAGCGCCTGCGCGGCACGCTGGGCGAAGAACTCAAGCAGACGCGCGACACCCTGCATGCGCTGAAGCTGAGCTTGTCCGAAAACCTGGGGCAGAGCCGCGAGGCCATGATCAAGCAACTCGCTGCGACGACCGACCAGCTCAATGCCAAGATCGACCAGCGCCTGGAACAGATATCCGGCAAGGTGAGCGAGCGCCTGGACGAGGGCTTCAAGAAGACCAACGAGACTTTCGTCAACGTGATGCAGCG
>CAKKSJ010000134.1 GCA_919902965.1 Burkholderiales bacterium | reverse complement strand
CCGATGATAGTATGGATTACCCATGCGAAAGTAGGTCATCGTCAGGTCCCACAAAACAAAAAGCCCCAAGCACTCGCTTGGGGCTTTTTGCTTTTGGGGATTGATGCCGATGGAGCGTTAATGCAAACGCCGGCGCTGCGCCGGCGTGAGGCCGCGCGGGGCGGCAGTGGAGTCGGACTGGGCGCTGCCGCTCTTCCCAGTCCAGTTGCGTTCGAACAACTGGTTCACCAGCGCCGCCACTTCGCCTATCTCGGCTTCGCTGAAGTGGCGTGCCAGCATGCCGGACACATCGTCGATCATGCGGCTTTTCTGGCGCTCGTGTATGGATTCGGGTGTGGGGCCGACGAACACCATGCCGAATTCGTCCTGCCCGTCGTCGTGGTAATAGCTGACTTCGATCTCGGCGGCCGACTCGGTGTACGGACAAAGCGCCTGCAACGCCTCTTCGATCAACTCGCGGAATCCGCGGCCCACATCGCCGGTCCAGCAGATTTCCAGGGTTCGGTCTTTGGCGTCGAAGTTGAGGCCGGGTTCATCCTCGTAGACGCTCCTCGCATCGGCGAGGCTGTCTTCGTCGATGTAACGCAGCCAGGGGCGCAGCGCGGTCTCCACCTGCGGGAGACTCGTCTCGGGCCGCAACCGAATAGTGCCGTGTACGTGTGCTTCGATGCGCATAGTGGACTCCAAGTGACAATTATACGCCGCGTCCAGCGTGGTTCTATCCTATTTCCGGCCGCCACCGTAGGTGTCGCCGAACTCAGCCGCCGCTTTAGGCGAGGCGGCTGCGCGCGATGATCTCTTCGCAGCGCGCCCCCTTGGGCAGCGTACCAAACGCGTGCCCCCAGTCCCCCTGTACGCGCGAACTGAAAAAAGCGTCGGCCGCTGCAGGTGCGGCATGCTGCGCCATCAGGCTCGCCTGCAGTGCGAGCGCCGCCATCTCGACGATGCGCCGCGCGCGCTGCTCGATATCGCCGTACTCAGCCAACTGCGTCTCCAGGGCGCCGACGAGCAGCGCCAGATGCGGATCGCCGCTGGCGCCGGCGCGTATCTCCGACAGCAGCACCGCCACCGAATCGGGTTGTTTGTGCATCGAGCGCAGCACGTCCAGACAGGCGACGTTGCCGCTGCCTTCCCAGATGCTGTTCACCGGCGCCTCGCGGTAAAAGCGCGCCATCGGCGCTTCCTCGACATAGCCGTTGCCGCCCAGGCATTCCATCGCCTCGAACATGAACGCGGGGGTACGTTTGGCGAGCCAGTATTTGGCCACCGGGGTCAGGATGCGCGAGAGCAGGCGTTCCCTCGGGTCGTGCGCGGACTGATCCAGCGCGCGCGCCAAACGCAGCGCGAGCAACGTCGCCGCTTCGGTTTACAGAGCCAGATCGGCGAGCACGTTTTGCATCAGCGGCTGCTCGACCAGCCGCTTGCCGAAGGCATGGCGGTGCTCGCAATGGTGCAGCGCCTGATTCAGCGCGCCGCGCATCATGCCGGCGCTGGCTACGACGATATCGAAACGCGTCAAGTGCGCCATTTCGATCAGCGTGGCAATGCCGCGTCCCTCCTCGCCCAGTCTGCGCGCCCAGGCGCCGTGATATTCGATTTCGCTGGACGCATTGGAGCGATTGCCGCATTTGTCCTTGAGTCGCTGGATGTGAATCGCATTGCGGCTGCCATCGGCCAGCGAGCGCGGCGCAAAGAAGCAAGTCACGCCGGCGCCGGTGCGTGCAAGCGTGAGAAAACCATCGCTCATGGGTGCCGAGCAGAACCACTTGTGTCCATCCAGCGCGTACGCGCCGTCCGCAAGCTCGGTGGCGCTCGTCTGGTTACTGCGCAAATCCGATCCGCCCTGCTTTTCGGTCATCGCCATGCCCACCGTCACGGCGCGCTTCTGCGACAAGTGCACCGGCCTGGCATCGTAGGCGTCGGCGAGCAGCTTGGGCTCCCACTCCGCTGCGATCTGCGCATCGTTGCGCATCACCTGCACCGCGGCGAACGTCATGGTGACCGGGCAGGAGGTGCCGTTTTCGGCCTGGTTCCACAGATAATTCAGCGCGGCGCGCGCAACAAATGCGCCGTCGCGGCGCGCTTTCCATGCGAGGGAATGCAGTCCGGCGCCGAAAGCCAGGCTCATCAGCTCGTGGTAGGCCGGATGATAGTCGACCGCGTCAATGCGTTCACCATAGCGGTCGTGCGTGCGCAGTTCCGGTAGATGGCGGTTGGCCTGCTCGGCAAGCAGCTGCATGCGCTCGCCGCCCACCAGCTCACCCATTTGGTGGGCACGCTCTGCGATCCAGCCGCCGCCCTCGCGCTCCACCGCGGCGCGCAGTATGGGGTCCTGTTCCCAGGCGTTATAGCCGGCGAGCAAGGGCGCCTGGTTGCTTGCTTGCTCTGCCAGTGTAGCGGAACGATCGTTCATGATCGGTCTCCAGGTTGCGGTGAAATGGCGTCGAACGCGCGCAAAGCGCGTTGGGCACTATCCTCCCCCCATTCCTGCGCGTAGTGCCCGGCATCGGCGTGCTCGCGGGAGGCCGGGCAGCCGTGTATCGTCTTGCGCAGGGCGTACATGTCGCAGTTCCGATCGGTTGGAGTTTCAAAGTCTACAGCCAAGCCGGGGGAAATGCAGCCAGGGTGCCGGCAAATAGTTTAGAATCGCGCCCTGTTTGCATTACGCTCCACGAGACCAATGACCAGCAAAAAAAGCAAACCGCGCCGCTACGTCGTGCGCAATTCCGGCATCCATGGCAAAGGCGTATTCGCCCTGACTCGCATCCCGGCGGGCACTCGCCTGATCGAGTACAAAGGCGAGCGCCTGACTGAAAAGCAGGTGGACAGACGCTATGCCAAAGACGACAGCTCACATACCTTTCTGTTTGCGCTCGACGACGGCATGGTGATCGACGCGAGCAAGGGGGGCAATAGCGCGCGCTGGATCAACCACAGTTGCGCACCCAATTGCGAGGCCGTGGATGACGAGGACCGCATTTACATCGAAACCCTGCGCGCGATCCGGCCGGGTGAGGAACTCAGCTACGACTACCGCATCGAGCTCGAGGAAAAGCATACTCCGGCGTTGAAGCGTTTTTACGAATGCCGTTGCGGCGCGCGCCGTTGCAAGGGCACCATACTCAGCTCCAAAAAGAAAAAATAGCCGCGCGGCGGAACCACGCGCGAAACGCCTCGGGGCGGACTATTTGCGCGTATGCGCCTTGATCTGATCCAGCGTTGCCTGCGCTATAGGCAATTCGGGCCCGCCCAGGCGCACCGCATTGCGCGCGGCAGCCAGCGCGGCGTCGAACTTGCCCTGGTCCGCGAGGGTTTGCGCGAGGTTGTTGAACGCCGCGGCGGACTGAGGATGCCGGACTGTGGCGCTGCGGAACGCCGCTTCCGCGTCTGCGCCGCGGCCCAACGCGTAGGCGGTATTGCCCAGCCCCATTAGACCGGCAAGATTTGCCGGCCAGCGTTCAAGCAGGGCCGCATAGGCCAGATGCGCTTCGGCGACGCGGCCGGTTTGCTCCAGCGCTGCGGCGGCGCCCGCGTACTGCGCTTCGCGCGCGCTCGCCGGCGTTCGCCCGGGAGGCAGTGCGAGCATGGCCCAGCGCCCGCCGTCGATCCACAAGCGTTCGAACAGACTGAAGGACATGGTGCGGCGCGCTTTGCTGCCCGAATGCAGCAGAATGGTATTTTTCTCCAGGTCGTAGCCTATGACCACGGCGTAGTGCCAGTAGGGGCGGGACGCGAACAACCCCAGGTTCTGCAGCACGATCACGGCGTTGCCGGCCGCAATTTCGGCGAGCACATCCCTTAGTTCCGGCGCGAGCCGGTAGGCGAGCAGACCATGGCGCCGCGCGCCGGCGAGCATCTCCACCTGCAGGCTGCCTTTGCGCGCCGGCAGGAATACCTGCTCGGCCAGCGCGGCGGGATGCGCGTCTATGCCGGCCGCATTCAGGCTCATGGCCAGCGCCGCCGGGCCGCACTGGTACTCTTCCTGCGCAAAGAACGCTACCGCGTCGAGTTGCACGTGCGGCGGCAGGCCGGCGCCGCCCTCGTGCAGCAGTGCGTCGCTTTGCGGCAGGCTGACGCAGGCGCTCAAGGTGGATAGCAAAAAGCCCGCGATCGCGCGGGCTATTCTGGCAGGTGGCTGATTCGAAACCGCTGCCGGCTTCTCCGAATCAAGGCGGCGCTTGGAGTAATGCGCCCCCGCTACGCAATGCGTTCGCGCGCAGCTTGCGCTCACTTGACCCAGTGGTACCAGATCAATTCGATCACGATCAAGCCTACCAGCGCCGCCGCGACGCTGAGCCCGCCGGCAGGCAGGCGGTCGATCCGGCCGGCGAGTGTCGCCACTTCCGCGTCGGTCATGGCATCGACGCGCGCCTGGGCGGCTGCGCGGCTGATGCCGTAACCCTGCAGTTGATCGCGGACCTCGCCGCGTTCAATGAAATTGCGCAGCGTTTCACGCGCCCCCGCCGCTTCCGTTGCGGCGACCACCTGATTGGTTCCGACCATGTCCGCATAGGCGCTGAAGGAGAGTGCGCCCATGCACAGGATCAACATACGGCAGATCCGGCGGGCCAGAATATTTATCATCGAATTTCCCCTCTATCGGTTTGCGAGTAGCATTTCATTGCGGCGGGCCTGTTTCCGTCGCAGCCTGCGCGCTTGCTAACGGCAATCTAGACCTTGCGACTGCGCTGAGTCAAGCGCCGCAGCGGAACCGGCACCGATAAGCTGCGTAGGCTAAACTGGATGCCCGGAATCGCAGGAGAAAGGCGGGCGACATGGCGCAGTTGCAAGACGGACACGAAATTGCGACGCTTGCGGGCGGATGTTTCTGGTGCCTGGAAGCCGTATTCGACGACCTGAAGGGGGTGGAGTCGGTTGAATCGGGCTACATGGGCGGCAAGCTGAAGGATCCCACTTACGAAGACGTCTGCAGCGGCACCAGCGGCCACGCCGAGGTGGTGCAGATCAGCTTCGATCCGGCCGTAATCAGCCTGCGCGAAATTCTGGAGGTGTTTTTCCTTATTCACGACCCGACCACCCTCAACTATCAGGGCAACGACTACGGGCCGCAATACCGCTCGGCGATTTTCTATCACTCGCCCGAGCAGAAGGCGCAGGCCGAGCAATTGATCGCCAAGCTCGAGGCCGATGGCCTGTGGGACAAGCCCATCGTCACCGAGCTCGCGCCGGCGAGCACCTTCTATATCGCCGAGCCGGGGCACCAGGAGTATTACCAGCGCAATCCCCATCAGCCTTACTGCATGATGGTGGTGGAACCTAAAGTCGCCAAGTTCCGCAAGCAGTTCCTCAGCAAACTGAAAAAATAGACGATCGGCGCTCCGGCGAACGGCATCAAGTCCGGTTTTTCTGGGCGATCACGGTCGAAAATTCCTTGTGTGTGCCCTCCGGCGCCGGGAAGGTATCGCGCCGCGCTTCGAGCATGGTCCAACCCGCGAAAGCCAGCTCCAGTTCGTCTGGGCCGAACAAGTAGTACTCATCGGGCTTGAACATGCCCAGGTAGCTCGTACCTTCTATGAGCGTGTTGACGATCGCCAGCCCTCCCGGCCGGATCTGCTCTCCGATCTGGCGCAATAGCGCAAATGCTGTCGCTCTGCTGAAAAACATCAGCAGGCCGATGGCGACAATGGTGTCGTACTCCTCGGCGATGCGAAAAGACCCGAGCTCGGCCTGCAGCGCCTCGAGCGGCAGCTGTTCCTGCCGGGCGGCCGCGCGCAGGCGCTCGATGGCAGTGGCGCTGGCGTCGACGGCAGTCACGCGGCAGCCGCGCCGCGCCGCCTCGATGCTCAAGTTGCCCAGGCCGCAGCCCAGATCGAGCACCCTGCCCCTGACATAGGGCAAGGCCAGGGTCTCGAATGGATTCAGCGCGAAATCGGCATCCCGTACCTGGCGTTCGAACTGCCGCTCAAAAAAATCAACTGGGTCGGGAGGGTTCACGGCCTGATTTTCGCAGCGATTCCTGATCGGGTCAGGCGCGAGCGCGGCTCAGTCCCGGAACTTGGGCGCGCGCTTTTCTCTGCCCGCGGCGAGCGCTTCGTCGAGATCGGTGGACAAGAGCATGGCGGCGTTCCAGGTGGCGATGTAGTTCAGGCCGTCGGCGACGCTGTGGTCGCGCGCATAGGTGATCATTTCCTTGCATCCGCGCAAAGCCAGCGGCGGTTTCGCCGCGATCTGCCCGGCAAGCTCGCGCATCGCCGCCATCAGCGCTTCGCGGTCTGCGTAGCACTGGTTCACCAGGCGCAGTTCCTTCGCCTCGGCGCCGCCGAGCTTGCGCCCGGTGTAGGCGAGTTCGCGCGCCGCGCCTTCTCCGATGAGTCTGGGGAGGCGCTGCAGTGTGCCGACATCGGCGGTGAGGCCGACATCGATTTCCTTCACCGAGAAAAATGCATCGGCCGAGCAATAGCGCAGATCGCAGGCGCAGATCAGGTCGATGCCGCCGCCGACGCAGGCGCCATGAATCGCCGCGATCACCGGTTTGCGGCAGCGCTCGATCGAGCTAAGCGTGTCCTGCAGATCGAGAATCACGCGGCGCAGTTTTTCGCGCGAACGGCCGTCGCAGTCGTCCTTGATTTGCGCCTGCATCCCGGCGAGCATGCCCAGGTCGATGCCGGCGGTGAAATGCTTGCCGGCGCCGGAAATCACGCCGACGCGCGCAGCCGCCGTCTCGTCGAGCCAGCGCATCGCCTCGCGCAGCTCCAGCCACATGGCGAGCTCCATCGCATTGGCGCGCTCGGGCCGGTTAAGCTCGATGCTCGCGACCTGCCCGGTGAGCGCGACCTTGAGCGTCTGGAACTCCATACTTCAGCCTGCGCGTCTTGGCTATCGGATCAGGCCGCCTTCACCGAAGGCAGCCCCGCGAGCGCCATCGCCAGCTCCGCCTCGTCGTAATCCAGGTCCTGCAGCTTGCCGTCAAAATAATCGATGTAGGCCTGCATGTCGAAATGGCCGTGGCCGCTCAAGTTGAATAGGATGGTGCGCGACTTGCCTTCGGCCTTGCATTTCAGCGCTTCGTCGATCGCGCCCTTGACGGCATGGTTCGCCTCCGGTGCCGGCACGATGCCTTCGGCGCGGGCGAACAGCACGCCGGCTTCGAAGCAAGTGGTTTGATGATAGGCGACCGCCTCGATCAGCCCGAGCTGCTTTATATGGCTTACCATCGGCGCCATGCCGTGGTATCTCAGGCCGCCGGCATGGAATCCGGGCGGGGTGAAAGTCGAACCCAGGGTATGCATTTTGGTGAGCGGGGTCAGATGCGCGGTGTCGCCGAAATCGTAGGCGTAGGGGCCGCGCGTGAGGCTGGGGCAGGCCGCCGGTTCGACCGCGACGATGCGCACTTTTTTGCCGCCGCGCAATTGCGCGCCGAGGAAGGGGAACACGATCCCGGCGAAATTGGAGCCGCCGCCGGTGCAGCCGACGATTACATCGGGGTAATCGCCGGCCATGTCCATTTGCGCCATCGCTTCCTGGCCTATCACCGTCTGGTGCAATAGCACATGGTTCAGCACCGAGCCGAGCGCGTACTTGGTGTCCTCGCGCGGCGCTGCCATTTCGACCGCTTCGGATATGGCGATGCCCAGGCTGCCCGGATGATCGGCGCGCTGCGCCAGGATCGCGCGGCCCGCCTGGGTTTCGTTCGAAGGCGAAGGCGTGCAGCTTGCGCCATAGGGTTCCATCAGCGCGCGGCGGTAGGGCTTCTGATCGTAGGATACGCGCACCATGAACACCTTTACTTCCAGCCCGAACAGGGCGCCGGCGAAAGCGAGCGCGGAGCCCCACTGGCCGGCGCCGGTTTCGGTGACCAGGCGTTTCACCCCGGCCTGCTGGTTGTAGAAGGCCTGCGCCACCGCGGTATTGGGCTTGTGGCTGCCGGCCGGGCTCACGCCTTCGTATTTGTAATAAATCTTAGCCGGCGTCTGCAGCGCTTTCTCCAGTCGCCGCGCGCGGATCAAGGGCGAAGGCCGCCACTGGCGATACACGTCGCGCACCGGCTCCGGAATCGGGACTTCGCGCTCGGTCGAGACCTCCTGCATGATCAGTTCCATCGGGAACAGCGGCGCCAGATCATCCGGCCCCACCGGCTGGTGCGTGCCCGGGTGCAGTACCGGTGGTGCCGCTACCGGCAGGTCGGCGGCAATGTTGTACCAGTGCTTCGGTATGCGCGATTCGTCCAGCAGGTATTTCACGGTATCAGTCATGGTCTCTTCTCCGGGTAAACGTGGTGTGGGTGCGGCTAGGGCGCGAGCCGCTCAATTCTCCAGCCCGTGTCTTGTCGGACATAGCGCAGCCGGTCATGCAAACGATCGGGGCGCCCCTGCCAGAACTCGATTGCATCGGGCCGCACCCGGTAACCTCCCCAGTGCGGCGGCCGCGGTGGAGCCGTGCCGTAGCGTAGCATGATTGCCGCGACCTTCGAAGCCAGCGCCAGCCGGCTCGGCAGCGGCCTGCTTTGCGGCGAAGCCCAGGCCCCCAGGCGGCTGCCCAGGGGGCGGCTGTCGAAGTATTCGTCGGATTCTTCGGCCGAGACTTTTTCCACCCTGCCGTCGATGCGCACCTGGCGGTCCATCGGCGTCCACAGAAACACCAGGCTGGCGTAGGGATTGACCGCGAGTTCGCGTGCTTTGCGGCTTTCGTAATTGGTATAGAAGACGAAGCCCTCATCCACGCCCTTGAGCAGTACCACGCGCGCAGACGGCCTGCCGTTCGCGTCGGCGGTGGCCAGCGTCATCGCATTGGGCAAGGGCAGGTCGGCGCGCAGCACGGCGTCGAACCAGAGCGCGAACTGCTTGAACGGATCCGCAGCCGCATCTTCCTCGACGAGTTCGGCGTTCGCGTACTCCTGGCGCAGATCAGCGATGCTCATGGTTGGGTACGGGCTCAAGCGAATATTTCCATCTGCATTTTACCCTGCCTGCAGGCGGCGCGCCGCAGCCTGGCCCGGTGCATTGTAGAATGCGCCCCTCGCCCCGCCGAAACTCCAGCATGCCCCAGCTCATCGACTACGCGCACGGCATCAGCGCCATCGATTCCGGCTATTACCGGCCCATGCTCGACGCCATCCATTTAGTGGTCGAGGGCGAGCGCGCGGCGATTGTCGACACCGGCACCAACAATTCGGTGCCGCTGGTGCTCGACGCGCTGCGGGAAAAGGGTCTGCGGCCCGAGCAGGTCGACTACGTCATCCTTACCCACATCCACCTCGACCACGCCGGCGGCGCCGGCTTGTTCATGCGCGAGTTTTCGAATGCCACGCTCACCGTGCATCCGCGCGGCGCGCGCCATATGGCCGATCCGGCAAGATTGATCGCCGGCACGGTCGCCGTCTACGGGGAAGCGCCCACCCGGCAGATGTACGGCGACATCCTGCCGATTCCGGTCGAGCGCATCCTGGAGACGCCGCACGCGTCCGCGATCCGCCTCGCCGGGCGCGAACTGCAGTTCCTGGATACGCCGGGGCACGCGCGCCACCATGTCGCCATACGCGACACCCGGTCCGGCCACATTTTCGCCGGCGACGTGTTCGGCCTGTCCTATCGCGAGATGGACCAGGACGGCAGGCAGTTCATCGTTCCGACCTCCAGTCCGGCGCAGTTCGATCCGGCGCCCTACCATCGCTCCATCGATCTCATCCTTGAAGCAAATCCGGAGGCCGTGTACATCACCCACTACAGCCAGATTCGCGACGTCCAGGCGAAAGGCGCAGTACTGCACCGCCTGGTGGACGCGCACGCCGAACTCGGCCTGCGCGAGAAAGACGCCGGCGCGGCGCGGCCCGAGCGCCTGCGCGAAGGCGTGAAGCGGATTTTTCTGGAGGAAGCGCGGCGCTGGGGCTCGCGCCTGCCGGATGCGCGCGTGCTCGACATTTATTCCAACGACGTCGAACTCAATGCTCTGGGTCTGGGCTTCTGGCTGGATAGCCTCTAATGGACGCTAATCGGGTTCGCGCCGCCGGTTGACCAAATACGCGCCCGCGCCGAGCAGCGCAGCCATTGCCCAGAATACCGGGAACATGCCCACTGCGGCGCCGAGCGCGCCGAAGCCGAGCGGCAGCACGGCGTGGCTCGCATTCATTATCGTGGTGCGTACCCCGAGCGCTTCGCCCTGGCGCCCGGCCGGAGAGGTGTTGTAGAGCAGTGTCATCACCATGGGTTGGGAGCAACCCAGGCCGATACCCAGGGCGCAGGACAGGGCCACCAGCAGCGGCACCCTGACGAATAGCGGAAACAGGCAATAGACGCTGGCCGAGATCAGCAGCGCGGCGGAAATGACATGCCAGGGCTGGACGCGCCGCACCAGCAGCGGCAGCAGCAGGCGCACGGCAAAGGTGGCGACGGCGAAGCTGCCCATGACGGCGCCTATGGTCGACGCAGACAAGCCGATGCGCGAGCCGTAAATAGGGACCACGAATGCGTACAGATCCCAGGCCATGTTCAGCAGTCCGCTGGCGATGAATACACGGCGCAGCGCGCGGCTTT
>CAKKSJ010000133.1 GCA_919902965.1 Burkholderiales bacterium | reverse complement strand
GCGCTGCATCCCAAATTACCCCCGTCGCGCTCATGTGCTGAATGTCAACAGCCCCTAGACCTGTCGCGCATTTCCCCCAAAGCAGCCGAACCGGTAGACGACGCTGCGCGGCTGGCGCAGACAGCGGGTGTCGCCGAACTCGCAACTGATTTGCGGGCAGGGCGGGTTGCCGTAGCCGCCGGGCTGCAGTGAAACATCCTCGCTGACCTCCCCCCACACGCCGCCGCGCACCGGCCGGAAGCGCCATAGCAGGTAACCGCGTCGTCCGGCGGTGTCCAGCAAGTCCTCCGCATCCTGCACCTCCGAGACCGGCGCAAGCTCCGCGTTGAAATAGGGATGCGGCTGCCCGAATGCGAGATGGCATTCGACCGCTTCCTGGGTGGGCGCACCGGGCCGCATGCAAGGCCGCAACTCGAAGCGGGTGAGATCCCAGGCGCCGAGTTCCCAGGCAACGTCCATCACAGCGTGCTCGATGTCGCGCAGCTCGCGCCAGCGCCGGTTGACCTGCAGGCACGACGAAGGGACGGGCTCATAGCGGAATTGCGGACCGCGTTGCGTCTGTTCTTCGTGTTCTATGAATCCGTGCCAATGCAGGGACAGGACCATCGGCGTGTCCGCGCACGGAAGCGCTGCTATCGAGATGCCCGCCAGAGGAAGGCGGTTCGAGATCATTTGTGTTTCGATCGCGTCCAGAAATCCCATTGCAGCAGCCCCTCCTGTTGGATGCCAGACAGGCAACGCTGAAAATTACAGCACAGGTTTCGCCTAGCGTGTTGCTAGCACCCGCAGGACGGGGCTGCCAGACGCATTGAAGCGATAGGGGCAAGGCAGGGCGGCGCAAGGCCGCGATGCGCGCAAACGCCTTGCGCGCACGCGCGCTTCATGCTGTCGGGGCGCTAAGCCTTTGCGTAGAGCCGCGTCGCGCTCAGGCCTGCGGCCTACACCTGCAGCTCGGGCATGTCGCGGAACAGCTGCAGCACCTCCGGATTGGCGAGGGCGTCGGTGTGCGTCACCGGCATGCCGTGCACCATCGCCTTCACGGCGAGTTCCACCACCTTGCCGTTTTTGGTGCGCGGGATGTCGGGCACCTGCACGATGCGCGCGGGCACGTGGCGCGGCGTGGTGTTATTGCGAATCTGGCGGCGGATGCGCTCTTCCAGCGCCGCGTCCAGCGCCAGCCCTGCACGCAGCTTGACGAACAGCACCACGCGCGTGTCGCTGGGCTGATCGGGCGGCCATAGCTGGCCAATGGCGACCGCCTCTTCCACCTCATCAATTTTCTCGACCTGGCCGTAGATTTCGGCCGTGCCGATGCGCACGCCGCCCGGATTCAGGGTCGCGTCCGAACGCCCGTAGACGATCATGCTGCCGCGCTCGGTCAGCTCGCAGTAGTCGCCGTGGCACCACACCTTGGGCCAGCGCGCAAAATAGGCCTCGTGGTAGCGCTTGCCCCCCGGGTCGTTCCAGAAGCCCACCGGCATGGACGGAAACGCGCGCGTGCAGACGAGTTCGCCTTTCTGTCCCACGAGCGCGCGGCCCGCATCGTCCCAGACCTCGACTTTCATCCCGAGGCTGCGGCATTGCAGCTCGCCGCGGTACACCGGCAGGATGGGATTGGCATCGGCGAAGCAGCCCATGATGTCGGTGCCGCCGGAAATCGACGACAGGCACAGATCGCGCTTGATCTCGCGATAGACGTAGTCGTAGCTCTCGGGCACCAGCGGCGAGCCCGTTGAAATAATGGTGCGCAGCGCCGCGAGGCGATGCGTCTTGCCCGGTTTCAGGCCGCGCTTGGCGATGGCGTCGATGAACTTGGCCGAGGTGCCGAACTGGGTAAAGCGCTCGGCGTCGCAATAGTCGAACAGGATGGCCGCATCGCGCATGAAGGGCGAGCCGTCGTAGAGCATGATGCTGGCCTCGGCCAGCAGTCCCTGGAACAGCAGGTTCCACATCACCCAGTTGCAGGTGGTGTAATAGAAAAACCGGTCCAGCGGGCGCACATCGAACTGCAGCTTGTAGGTTTTGAGCGACTGCAGCAGCGTGCCGCCCGCGCCGTGCACGATGCACTTGGGCTTGCCGGTGGTGCCCGAGGTAAACAAAATGTAGAGCGGATGGTCGAAGGGCAGTTGCGCATACTCGATCGCGCCAGGCGCATAGGGCGCGATCCAGTCGGCGTAGCGCCGCGCTATGCCGATGCCGGCGACATCGGGCGCATGCGTCGACTGAAAGGCGTGCGGAGCCGACTGAAAGGAGTGCACAGCCAGATGCGGCACCACCACCACGCGGCGCACGCTCGGCAGCTTGGCCGCGATCTCGCGCACCCGGGCGAGCGAGTCGTGCGCCTTGCCGTTGTAGAGATAGCCATCGGCGCTGAACAGCAGCTTGGGTTCGGTCTGGCCGAAACGGTCGAGCACGCCGTCGGTGCCGAAATCGGGAGAGCAGCAGGACCAGACAGCGCCGATCGAAATCGCCGCAAGCGCGAGCACCGCCGTCTCCGGCATGTTGGGCATGAAGGCGGCGACGCGGTCGCCGGCGACCAATCCCTCGGCGCGCATCGCCTGCGCCACGCGCGAAACCTCGGCCTGCAATGCAGCGTAGCTGATGCGGCGCCGATAGCCGGTCTCGTCCCAGAACACGAAGGCGTCGGTCGCGTCGCGCCGGCGCAGCATGTTCTCGGCAAAATTGAGCCGCGCGTCCGGAAACCACTTTGCGCCGGGCATGCACTCGCCGTCGACCAGCACGCGCCGGCCCTTTTTCGAAGCGAGGACGCCGCCGTACTCCCACACCGATTCCCAGAACTGCTCGGGACTGTCCGTGCTCCAGGCATAGAATTCCGGGTAGGTGTTGAATGCCAGCTTCCAGCGCCGGATCGCCTGGCGCGCGAACGCCGTGATATTCGCCTGTTCGATCAGCGCCTGGCCGGGCGCCCACATCGCTAGTTCGGACATTGCCTGCACCACCCTGTCAGGATTGGGATTGATGCTGATATAGTAACCGGCCGCAAGGCGTGATGGAATGGGCATGGCTATGCCGCGCATGATTTCCAGGCTTGGGATGCTTCTGCTGGGCGCAAGCCTCGCCGCGGGCCCCGCCATGGCGCAAACCGGCGCGGCGCGCTGCGCCGGCCAGCCTTCAGCGCCGGTCGCCGCCGGGCGCACACCCAGCGTCAAGGACTACGAGCAAATTCTGCGACGCCAGCCGCTCAGCGCGCGCGATTATTATGACCGCGGCGTGCTGCATGAACGCATGGATCAGCACAGCAGCGCGGTGCTCGACTACACCCGCGCAATCGGCCTAGACCCCTGCCTCGCGCAAGCCTGGGAGCGCCGCGGCGCCGCCCACGCGAGCCTGGGCCGGTTCGAGCAGGCGCTGCAGGATCTGGACGAGTCGCTGCGCATCGACGCCAGTTCGTCCTCGGCACAGGTCAATCGCGGCGCGGCCTACGAGGCCATGGGACAGAACCAGCGCGCATTGGAGGACTTCGACCGGGCGATCGCGCTGGACCCGCGCTCGGCCTATGCCCATGCCCGGCGCGGCGCCAGCCTGGAACGGACCGGCCAAATCGAAGCGGCGCTGGCGGAATACGGGGAGGCAGTGCGCCTCGACCCGGACGACGCGCGGACTTATGTGCTGCGCAGCAGAACACTGGTGCGGGAACGCCAGTTCGAACGCGCGCTGGGCGACCTGGATCAGGCCCTGCGCCTGAATCCGCGCGACGCCAAAACCCATCAAAGCCGCGCCGCGGTCTACGCGGCGAGCGGCGATCAGGCGCGTGCGATCGAGGACTACAGCGCCGCGATTCGCTTTGATCCGCACTATGCGCTCGCCTACCAGGGACGCGGCGATGCCTATGCGCGCACCGGTCGGCCCGAGCTGGCCCTGCAGGATTACAGTGAAGTGATACGCCTCAAGCCGAACAACCCCTATGCCTACTACAGCCGGGGGCTGGTCCTGGCGCGAACAGGCGATCCGCTGCGCGCCATCGAGGACCTGGACCAGGCAATCGCCCGCAAGCCGGATTTCGCCCCGGCTTTTCGCCAGCGCGGCATGAGCCAGAAAAAACTCGGGCGTCTCGAGCGCGCTATTGCCGATTTCGACGCGGCCATCCGCCTGGACGGACGCGACACTGTTGCCCTCAACGAGCTGGCCTGGCTGCTGGCGACTTCAACCGAGGCGCAATGGCGCAACGGCCTGCGCGCAGTGGAACTGGCGCGCACCGCCTGCAACCTGAGCGGCTGGAAAGTTCCAGACCTGTTCGATACCTACGCCGCCGCGCTGGCTGAGGCGGGCAGATTCGAAGATGCGGTCAAATGGCAGAAAGCCGCCCTGGAATCAGCCGAGTTCGCGCGCGCCCACGGCGAAGGCGCGCGCGCGCGGCTGCAGCTGTACCTGCAAGGCAAGCCCTTCCGGGCGCCCTAGGG
>CAKKSJ010000132.1 GCA_919902965.1 Burkholderiales bacterium | reverse complement strand
CTGGAGGACAAGGGGGGATGCATCCCCCCTTGTTCGTGGGATAAGGGCTTTTCCCTCGCCGGAGACACTTTGCTTGGTTCCGGCTCGTCCGGCTTAAGGAGCGGAGCAATGCCCATCGGCGCCCTGATCATCGGCGATGAAATCATGCGCGGCAAACGCCAGGACAAACACCTGGCGCAGCTGATTGCCATCCTGCGCAAGCGCGGCCTCGTACTCGCCTGGTGCCAGTACCTGGGCGACGACCCCGCGCTGATTACGGCCACGCTCAAGCGCCTGTTTGCGGGCGCGGACATCGTGTTCAGCTTCGGCGGAATCGGCGCGACCCCCGACGACCATACGCGCGCCTGCGCCGCGGCCGCGGCCGGCGTCGAGCTGGTGCTGCATCCCGAAGCGGAGGTGGAAATCCGCGGCCGCTTCGGCGCCGACACCACGCCCAACCGCCTCAAGATGGGCGAGTTTCCGCGCGGCGCGCGCACCATACCCAACGACTACAACCGCATACGCGGGTTTTCCCTGGGCGAAACGCATTTCGTCCCCGGCTTCCCTGTCATGGCCTGGCCCATGGTCGAATGGGTCCTCGACCATCGTTATGCCCACCTGTTCAATCTGCACGCAGAAGCCGAGGCCTCCATCATCGTGTACGACTCGGCCGAGAGCACGCTCACGCCGCTGATGGAAACGCTCGAGGCCAACTACCCCGGGCTCAAAGTGTTCAGCCTGCCCAGCGTGGGCGAAGAGGGCAGGCGGCGGCATATCGAGCTGGGCGTGCGCGGATCGCCAGGGGAAGTGCCTGCAGCACTGGAGGCACTCAAGCGCGGCGTGAGTGAGACGGGCGGAACCTGGGAGGCGCACGGCGGGCCCCATGCGGCGGAGGCGGGATCGTGAGATCGCCTTGATTCCGTACTGCTGCTGCCGACCTACGGCCGCCTCCGGCAAGAATGGAAAGCTGTCATTGGCCGCGGTCACGCCGCCAAGGCAATCTCCACGCGTTTGTTGCGTTTGCCTTCGCTGCGAATCCTAAGCACACGAATGCCGCCGATTTCGGCAATGTTCTTCACGTGCGTCCCGCCGCAAGGCTGCAGGTCGATGCCGGGAATCCTGAGTAGCCGCACCCGCCCGGCCCCGCGTGGCGGCTGTACGCTCATGGTTTTGACGAGCTCGGGACGCGCGTCGAGTTCCGCGTCGCTAATCCAGACGGTTTCCGTTTCCACGCCGCGC
Source organism: Burkholderiales bacterium (assembly GCA_919902965.1). GTDB lineage: Bacteria > Pseudomonadota > Gammaproteobacteria > Burkholderiales > SG8-39 > 2-12-FULL-64-23. Next base: position 1,546 of record CAKKSJ010000132.1, on the reverse strand, counting down.
GCGATCATGGCGTTCGTTTCACGTTCGATCGTTTTGGCGTCGAGCAAATTCATGTCAATGTCGAAGTCGAGGCGCGCCTTGTGCGGCGATATGTTGCCTCCGGTGACCGGTGCCACCACCACACAAGACATGACGTGCAACGCCGTGTGCAAGCGCATCAACGCATAGCGGCGCCGCCAGTCGATTTCGAGCGTGAGCGTTTCGCCGAGCTCGGGACTCGGCATGCCAGGCGCGGGTATGTGCAACACGCGGTCGATCGAATCGCCCTTGCGCGTGTCTGCGATCGAGATCCGCTCGCCGTTCACGCGCACCAGAAAGCCGGTGTCCCCGGACTGCCCGCCGCCGACCGGATAGAAAATCGAGCGATCCAGCTCGATGCCGCGTTCATGCACCGCGACAGCCTGCGCGGTGGCAGTCTTCAGGTAGGCGTCATGCATGAACAGCAGTTCGGTACTCATGGGAAATGGGCGCTTACCCGTTCCTAGACGTTGGAGCGGAAGTGCACGATGTCCCCGTCCTGCACCACGTAGTCGCGCCCCTCCAGGCGGTACTTCCCGGCCTTCTTGGCCGCGGCCTCGCTGCCGAGCGCGATGAAGTCGTCGTAAGCGATAACCTCGGCGCGGATGAAGCCCTTCTCGATGTCGGCGTGGATGGCGGCGGCGGCGCGGGAAGCCGGAGTGCCGCGGCGGATGGTCCAGGCGCGGCACTCGTCCTCTCCGCTCGTAAGGAAACTGACGAGCCCGAGGGCCAGGTAGACTTCCCGCACCATGATGTCGAGGACCGGCTCGCGCACGCCGAGCATCTCGCGGAACTCCTTGCGCTCCTCCTCGGGCATGGCCTGGATCTCGCCTTCGGACTTGGCGCAACAGGCGAAGCTGGGAATCCCGGCCACGGGCAAGCGAAAGCGCGCGAGGACCTCGGCCGTCGGCTTGGGGATGTCTTCCTCGCCCACGTTGACAACGGCCAGGATGGGACGCGCGCTCAGGAAGGCGTAAGCCCGCAGTTCGGGACAGGCCGCGAGGTTCGCGTCTTCGTAGATGCGCTGGCCGTTGTCGAGGAGTTTGCGGCAACGATCGAGTGCCTCGCGCTCGTCGCCCGGCATGCCGGGCTTGCCTTTCTTGCGCTCGAGGCCGTCGCGTTCGAGGCGCGTCTCGACCAGCATCAGGTCGGTGAGGATTAATTCGGACAGCAGCGTGTCGAGGTCCGCGCGCGGGTCGTTCAGGCCTTCCGCATCGAAGGCGCGCACGACCAGCAGGAAGGCGTCCATCGGCCTGACCAGGTTGAGGAAGCCGGTGTCCAGAGCCGCCATGCTCGCTTTTCTCTCGACCTTGTGCGGGGCGTGCGCCTCGACGACCTCGATGAGGGCGTGAGTCGTTTTCTTGGGCTTGTACATCGCAGACAGCTTGTCGACGCGCGCGTCCGGGACCTTCACGCTGCCGAGCGTGATCCCGGCCTTCTCGCGGTGCGGCTCAGCGCCGGTCAGGGCCGTAAACAGGGACGTCTTGCCGCTCTGGGGAAGACCGACGAGTGCGACTTTCATTGGGTT
>CAKKSJ010000131.1 GCA_919902965.1 Burkholderiales bacterium | reverse complement strand
GTTTTCTGAACGGATGCGCTTTTCATCCGTTCAGAAAACACGGTTGGCGCGCGCAAGCGCGCAAGTCTTCGTACTGTATGCAACGGCATTTGCTATGCCGTTTATGACAAAGGCCGCACATGCCCAGCACGAAGGTAGTCAGTGACATCGCCGGCAAGGTCTGGAAAATCGAAGCCGCTGCCGGCGCCAAGGTGGCGCAGGACGATGCCGTGCTGATCCTCGAATCGATGAAAATGGAAATTCCGGTGTCCGCGCCCTGCGCGGGCACGGTAATCGAAATCTACTTCGGGGAAGGCGAGGTCGTGGGCGAAGGCGACGTCGTCGCGCTCATCGAATAGCGACCCACCGCCCCCGGGTGCACCTCCCATGCAATCCAAGATACTCTCCCGCCGCGATCTCGAATTCGTCCTGTACGAACTGCTCGATGTCGCTGCGCTGACCGCGCGACCGCGCTACGCGGACCATACGCGCGAGACCTTCGACGCGGCGCTGGACACCTGCGAGCGCATGGCAACCGAGTTGTTCGAGCCGCACTACCGCAAGAGCGACCAGAATGAGCCGCACTTCGATGGAAACGAGGTGCATATCATCCCGGAGGTCAAGCAGGCGCTCGACGCGTTTTGCCGGGCCGGGCTGATGGCCGCCGGGCAGGATTACGATCTGGGCGGCATGCAATTGCCGGTGACGGTGAACGCCGCCTGCTTCGCCTGGTTCAAGGGCGCCAACGTCTCCACCGCCGGCTACCCCTTTCTCACCATAGGCAACGCCAATCTGCTGCTCGCGCACGGCACGCGCGAGCAGATCGACACCTACGTGCGGCCGATGATGGAAGGGCGCTTTTTCGGCACCATGTGCCTGTCCGAACCGCAGGCGGGCTCGTCGCTGGCCGACATCAAGACCCGCGCCGAGCCGCAGGCAGACGGCAGCTACCGCCTGTTCGGCAACAAGATGTGGATCTCCGCGGGCGAGCACGAGCTAGCGGAGAACATCATCCACCTGGTGCTGGCGAAAATTCCCGGCGCACCGCCAGGGGTCAAGGGAATTTCGCTGTTCATCGTGCCCAAAAAGCTGGTGAACGCCGACGGCTCCCTGGGCGAGCGCAACGACGTGGTGCTGGCCGGACTGAATCACAAAATGGGTTATCGCGGCATTACCAATACGCTGCTCAATTTCGGCGAAGGCAAGTTTACCCCCGGCAGCGCACCCGGCGCCATGGGCTACCTGGTGGGCACAGCCAACCGCGGCCTCGCCTGCATGTTCCACATGATGAACGAGGCGCGCATCGGTGTCGGCATGGGTGCGGTGCTGCTCGGCTATACCGGCTACCTGCACGCCCTGGATTACGCGCGCAGCCGGCCGCAGGGTCGGCACCCGGGCGCGAAAGACCCGAGCTCGCCGCAGCTGCCCATCGTCGAGCACGCCGACGTGCGCCGCATGCTGCTGGCGCAGAAATCCTACGTCGAGGGCGGCCTCGCGCTGTGCCTGTACTGCGCGCGCCTGGTGGACGAACAGAAGACCGGCGAGAGCAGGGAAGCGCGCGAGCAGGCGGGGCTGATGCTGGACATACTCACGCCGGTCGCGAAAAGCTGGCCGTCGCAATGGTGCCTGGAAGCGAACAATCTCGCGATCCAGGTGCACGGTGGCTACGGCTACACGCGCGATTACAAGGTCGAGCAGCTCTATCGCGACAACCGCCTCAATCCGATCCACGAGGGCACGCACGGCATCCAGGGCCTGGACCTGCTCGGTCGCAAGGCGATCATGCAAGGCGGCGCCGCGTTGAAGGCGCTGGTCGATGCGATCGGGCGCACCGTGCAGCAAGGCCTGCAGCACGAAGACGCGCAGACGCGCCGATTCGCCGCGGATCTGGCGCACATGAGCAAACGCCTTGGCGAGACCACGCAAAAGCTGTACGCGGCGAACGATCCGGACAAAACACTGGCGAACTCCTCCGTGTACCTCGAGGCGTTCGGCCACCTGGCGGTCGCGTGGATCTGGCTCGAACAATCACTCGCCGCGTCGCGCAACTACAAGGAGGCGGACAGCGATTTCTACCACGGCAAGTGGCAGGCGTGCCGCTACTTCTTCCTGTGGGAGCTGCCCAAGGTCGGGCCTATGCTCGATCTGCTGGAGAGCATCGACACCACCACGCTGGATATGCGCGATGCCTGGTTCTAGACGCAGTGGCCGCGCGCGCATGCCGCACGCCGGATAAACACCAAGGAGAATTTCCCGATGAGCGTGAAAAAACTCTTAGACCTGAGCGGCAAGGTGGCCCTCGTCACCGGCGGCTCCCGCGGCCTGGGGCTGCAGATCGCGGAAGCGCTGGGCGAAATGGGCGCCAAGCTCGCCCTGAGCGCGCGCAAAAGCGACGAATTAGCGCAGGCCAAGGAGCATCTGCAGCGCATGCGCCTGGAAGTGCTGACCCTGCCCTGCGATCACAGCAAGGCGGCCAGCATTCAGCCCGTCATCGAGAACATCGTCAAGCACTATGGGCAAATCGACATCCTGGTCAACAACGCCGGTGCCACCTGGGGCGCGCCAGCCGAGGATCATCCGCTGGAGGCATGGGAAAAAGTCATGGATCTCAATGTCACCGGCCTGTTCCTGACGACCCAACTCGTGGGCAAGCTGTCGATGATCCCGCGGCGCTACGGCCGCATAGTCAACATCGCCTCCATTGCCGGCTTGCTCGGCAACGACGCGCGCATGCAGCGCTCGCTCGCCTACAACACCAGCAAGGGCGCGGTGGTCAACCTGACGCGTGCGCTCGCCGCCGAATGGGGCCAGTACAACATCACGGTCAATGCGATCGCGCCGGGCTTCTTCCCCTCCAAGATGACGCAATGGATCCTGGGACAGATCGGCGAGGCCACAATCGCGCAGACCCCGCTCGCCCGCCTCGGCGGCGATGAGGATCTGAAAGGCCTGGTGTCGCTGTTCGCCTCGGACGCCGCGGCCCATATCACCGGGCAGATCGTCGCCGTCGACGGCGGCGCCAGCATCATTTAGGCTGGGAATCAGCCAGGGCGCAGGCTGGGGCGGCCAGGCTGCGCGGCCCAGGGCCTGGAGCGAATTTGCTCCAGGCCTTTTTCATGCAGAACCAGATCCGGAAAGGTTCCGCGTTGCGGCGGCCGTTGAGACTCGGCAAAAAGCCCATACGCCAGGTATGGGCTTTTGATATAGGTCAATTTGCACACCGGAAAACATCGGTAGCATTTGTATCCGGAGGAGTTCAAGCACGCCCTGCGGGTTGAATTCGCTTGTCGCCGCAAGGCGGGCAAGCGCGGCCGGTCGTGCTTGGGCTGGACACCTATTTAAATCAAAGCCAGGGAAACTGCCATGTTCAGTCAACGAATCAGAAGCGTAATGGAAAAGAAAAAGCTGCTCACCGCTGCGCCGGAAACCTCGGTAAGCGAAGCTGCCAAGCTGATGGAAAAGAAAAACGTCGGCGCGGTGATGGTACTCAAAAAAGATAAATTGGTCGGAATTTTTACCGAACGCGACGCCGTATTTCGCGTCATTGCAAAGGGACGCGATACGCAGATCACGCCGCTATCCGAGGTAATGACGGCCAATCCGCAGACCGTGGATCCGGACAAGACGTTCGGCTACGCGCTGCTCATGATGCATGAGAACGGTTTTCGCCACGTTCCGGTGATCGAGAAGGACAAGCTGATCGGGATCGTTTCCTCGCGCAATGCGCTGGATCCCGATCTGGAAGAGTTCGTCGCCGAAGCGCAAAGGCGCAAGCACATCCGCTAGCGCGCTGTGTCGCGGCACCAGCGCTGAACGCGTCACTCAGGACAGCGAGCGCAGCGCCTCCGGAGTAAACGGCAGCAGGTCCTGCATGCGGTTTTCGCGCACCTTGGTCGCCCACGCAGGATCGACCAGCAAGGCGCGCCCCACTGCGACCAAATCCACTTCGTCGCGCGCAAACATCTCGATCAGATGATCGATGCCGGTGATCGCCGCCTTCTGGCCACGAAACGCGGCGACCATGTCCTTGTCCAGACTCACCGAACCCACGGTGATCACCGGTTTGCCGCTCAGCTTCCTGGTCCAGCCGGCGAGGTTCAAGGCCGAAGCTTCAAACTCGGGTTCCCAGAACCGCCGCGTGGAACAATGGAAAATGTCCACGCCCGCATCGGCCAGCGTCGCGAGCGAATCCGCAGCGGAACTGACCCCCTGCGCTAGCGGCACGGGGTCAAATTGACAGCGAAGGCGCGGCAGCCTGATCAGCGGTGAATATAGTGTTCGAGCTGCTCGATAATGAATTGCTGTTCCGAAATGGCGTCCTTGACCAGATCGCCGATAGACAAAAGGCCGATTACCTGATCTTTTTCGATCACCGGCAGATGCCGCAGGTGCTTGCCGGTCATGAGCGCCATGCAATCCTCGTTGGTCTGGTTCGGCCTGACGAAGACGACTTCCCTAGTCATGATTTCGCTCACCAGCGTGGTGTTCGCAGTCTTGCCTTTCAACTCGACTTTCCTCGCGTAGTCCCGCTCGGTGACTATCCCCAACAGGCGCGCGCCGTCCATGACGAGCACCGCGCCC
>CAKKSJ010000130.1 GCA_919902965.1 Burkholderiales bacterium | reverse complement strand
GCGCGTCGGCGGGAACCAGCGGGATTGCAGCGCAGTTCGCGGTTTGAAAAAATAGGACCGGTGCGCACCTGCGGGAGTGAACCGAGTAGCGAAAGCGAAAGATGCCTGAATGTCACCCATAGTCACAGCCCTGGTGCTGGCCTCGGCCCTGCTGCACGCGGGCTGGAACGCGAGCATCAAGTCCAGCCGCGACGTGCTTCTGGATACCGCGCTGGTGGCCGCGGCTGCGGGCATTCTGGCCTTGCCGCTCACCGCTTTCGCCGGTTTGCCCGCGCGCGCAAGCTGGCCTTACCTGGGCGCTTCGGCGGCAATCCATGTTGCCTATTTTTCGACCCTGGCGGCCGCCTATCGCCTGGGCGATCTGGGCCATGCCTATCCTCTGATGCGCGGCACCGCGCCGCTGCTCGTCGCGCTTTTCGGGGTGGCGCTGCTGAACGAGCGTCCCGGCGCAAGCATGTGGCTGGGCATCGTGCTGATCAGCGCCGGCGTTCTCAGCCTCAGCCTGCTGCAGCGCGGCCGCGCGCAGCTTAGCGCCACCCTGTGGGCACTCGCGAATGCGGCGATCATAGCCAGCTACACGCTCGTGGACGGGGCAGGTGCACGCCTCTCCGGGACGCCGGCCGGCTACGCGGCAGCGCTATTCTGGCTGCAGGGTCTGCTTTTCCTTGCGCTGGTCGTCGCGGCGCGCAAGCGCGCGGTGCGCGACTATTTTGCGCGCCACTGGCGGCGCGGGTTCGGTGGCGGTTTATGCCTGCTCAGCGCTTATGCTATCGTGCTCTGGGCCATGACCCAGGCGCCGATAGCGGCGGTAGCCGCGCTGCGCGAAACCTCGGTTATTTTCGCCGCACTGGCCGGCAGCATCATGCTCAAAGAACGCTTCGGTCGGCAGCGCCTGATCGCCGCCTGCGCGGTCGTGCTGGGCATTTTCGCTCTGCGCAGTTGATCTGTCGCGCGGTCACGCCATGCCCAGGTTCCGCCAGCCCCGGATAATGAACCAAGCGCTAGTCATTGAATCTGAAAGCGTAATATTCATGTAACAAAGCAACTCTAGGATGGCGGCCTGGTACCCAAGACTTGGGTAACAACGCGTAAATCCCTACTGGAGACTTTGTCATGAAACTAACTCATCGTATTCTTGCCCCGGTGCTGCTCACACTGGGCATCTGCGCCGCATCCAGCGCCACGGCCGCAAACATCACCGGCGCGGGTGCGACCTTCCCCTACCCCGTCTATGCCAAATGGGCCGAGGCCTACAAGGCCAAGACCGGCACCAGCATGAACTACCAGTCGATCGGTTCGGGCGGCGGCATCAAACAGATCAAGGCCAGGACCGTCGATTTCGGCGCCTCTGACGCGCCGCTGAAAGCCGATGTCCTGGAGAAAGACGGACTGGTGCAATTCCCCGCGGTGATGGGCGGCGTGGTGCCGGTGATCAACATCGCGGGGATCAAGCCGGGAGAAATGAAGCTCTCCGCTAAAGCCCTTGCGGACATTTATCTGGGTAAGATCAAGAAATGGAACGACCCGGCCCTAGCCGAACTCAACAAGGGCATTAAGCTGCCGGATAGCGACATCACCGTGGTCAACCGTTCGGACGGCTCCGGCACCACCTTCATCTTCACCAACTACCTGTCCAAGGTCAGCGCGGAGTGGAAGGAAAAAGTGGGCAATGCCACCTCGGTAGCCTGGCCGGCCCCGACCGGGGCGGGCGGCAAGGGCAACGAAGGTGTCGCCTCATTCGTGCAACGCATCAAGGGCTCGATCGGCTATGTCGAATACGCCTATGCCAAGCAGAACAAGCTGACTTATACACTGCTGCAGAACCGGGAAGGCGAGTTCGTCAAGCCTGACGACAAGAGCTTCCAGTCCGCGGCCGCAGGCGCAGACTGGAAGAACGCGCCCGGCTTCTACGAGATCCTCACCGACGAACCGGGCAAGAACAGCTGGCCCATCACCGGCGCCACCTTCATCCTGATGCATAAGAGCCAGGCGAATGCGGCCAATGCGAAGGAAGTGCTCAAGTTTTTCGACTGGGCCTTCAAGGACGGCGACAAACTGGCGCTGGCTCTCGATTACATTCCCATGCCCGACGAAGTGGTGAATTTGATCCAGGCCGAATGGAAAGGCAAGATCAGGGACGCGAGCGGCAAACCGATTTGGTAAGCGCTATGACAAGGGCTGCACGGGTAAGCTATACATTGCGTCTTAAGTACCGTCGCATGCGTGTAGCGATCATTGCGCGCTGCGCGCGCGCCAACCGTGTTTTCCGTGCGGATGAAAAGCACATCCGTACGGAAAACACGGTTATTGGCAAAAACAACGTCAGCGCTGGGGTTAATAAGAGATCATCGATTGCGCACGGATACGCTGTTCATCCGTGCGCAATCGATGATCCGCGCGGACGGTTTCTCGTCCGCGCAACGGCTCACCTCTGCAACAGTAGCTGCGCGATTTGAGTCGCGACGTATAGAATGGACGCCATTGTCAGCACGATAGGGGCGCCGCAAGGCGCCCCACTTCCCCAGCGCATGATGCACAGCATCCCGGAAACACTGCTCAGGCGGCAGCACCTGTTCGACCTGGCGTTTCGAAATGCCACGCGCATGTTTGCCTTCCTGGTGCTTGCATTGCTGCTCGGGATCCTGCTCTCGCTGCTCATCGGCAGCTGGCCCGCGATCAAGGCCTTCGGCCCGGGCTTCCTTGCCAGCCACGAATGGAACCCGGTAACCCAGAAATTCGGCGCACTGGTGCCGATTTTCGGCACCGTAGCCACCTCTTTCATCGCACTTTTGATCGGCATCCCGGTCAGTTTCGGCATCGCCGTGTTTCTGACCGAGCTGTCGCCGCTTTGGCTGCGGCGCCCGATCGGCACCGCCATCGAACTGCTCGCCGCGATCCCCAGCATTATTTACGGCATGTGGGGCCTGTTCGTCTTCGCGCCCATCTTTGCCGACTACGTACAACCGTGGATGATCGAGCACCTCGGCCCGGTCTGGTTCATCGGCCCGCTGTTCAAAGGTGCGCCGCAGGGCATAGGCATGCTCACGGCAGGCATCATACTCGCCATCATGGTCATCCCGTTCATCGCGTCGGTGATGCGCGATGTGTTCGAAGTGGTGCCGGCCATGCTCAAGGAATCGGCTTATGCGGTCGGCGCGACCACCTGGGAAGTAGTCTGGAACGTGGTGCTGCCCTACACCAAGATCGGCGTGGTCGGCGGCATCCTGCTGGGCCTGGGCCGCGCGCTGGGCGAGACCATGGCCGTGACCTTCGTCATCGGCAACGCCCACCGCGTGGGAACCTCGCTGTTTGCCCCGGGCAACAGCATCGCCTCTGCCCTCGCAAACGAGTTCACCGAGGCGGTTGGCGATCTGTACACGTCCGCCCTGATTGAGCTCGGCCTGATCCTGTTCCTGATCACTTTTGTGATTCTGGCTCTCTCCAAAATCCTGCTGTACCAACTCGCCAAGCGCGAGGGAACGCTGACCTAGCAAACCCATGGACAAAGCCGCACTCTATCGCCGCCGGCGCGCGGTCAACGTCATGTATCTAGGCATATCCATGCTGGCGGTGCTGTTCGGCCTGTTCTGGCTGGTATGGATACTGTGGACCCTGTTTGCGCAGGGATTGCAGGCCCTCGATCTGAGCTTGTTCACCCAGACTACGCCGCCGCCCGGCAGCAAGGGCGGACTTGCCAACGCCATTTTCGGCAGCCTGCTGATGTCGCTGCTCGCCACCCTGATAGGCACGCCTGTCGGCATACTCGCCGGGACCTATGTGGCCGAATACGGCCGGCGCGGCTGGCTGGCCCCGGTAACGCGTTTCATCAACGATATCCTATTGAGCGCGCCCTCCATTGTCATCGGCCTGTTCGTGTACGCGGTCTACGTAGCCAATGTCCAGCATTTTTCCGGCTGGGCCGGCACCTTCGCCCTGGCGCTGATCGTCATCCCGGTGGTGCTGAAGACCACGGAAAACATGCTGCGGCTGGTACCCGACACCATGCGCGAGGCCGCAGCCGCGCTGGGCGCGCCGCAATGGATCGTCATATCCTTCGTCACCCTGCGCGCCGCGCGCGCCGGGATCATCACCGGCATCCTGCTGGCGATAGCGCGCATCAGCGGCGAGACCGCGCCACTGCTGTTCACCGCACTCAACAACCAGTTCTGGTCCGTCAACATGGACGCGCCCATGGCGAATCTGCCGGTGGTCATTTTCCAGTTCGCCATGAGCCCGTACCAGGACTGGCAGACGCTCGCCTGGGGCGGCGCGCTGCTGATCACGCTGACCGTATTGGCGCTGAATATTCTCGCGCGCGTCGCATTCGCGCAGAAATCCTCGAACACCTGAGCGCGTCGACACGCACGGAATCATATGGACACCAGCCTCCAAACAGCGCCGCCTGCGAGCAAGATCAGGGTCAGCAAGCTGAATTTTTACTACGGGACCTACCGTGCGCTGACGAACGTCGACCTGAACATCGCGGAGAAGCACATCACCGCTTTCATCGGCCCCTCCGGTTGCGGCAAATCCACCCTGCTGCGCACTTTCAACCGCATGTATGACCTGTACCCGGGCCACCGGGCCACCGGCGAGATCCTGCTGAACGACGACAACATCCTCGATCCGCGCCAGGACGTGATTGCGCTGCGGGCGAAGGTCGGCATGGTGTTCCAGAAACCGACGCCGTTTCCGATGTCGATCTACGAGAACATCGCCTTCGGCGTCAAACTTTACGATAAGCTCAGCAGCGGGGAGATGGACGAGCGCGTGGAATGGGCGCTGCGCAAGGCTGCGCTATGGGATGAAGTCAAAGACAAGCTGCGCCAAAGCGGGCTCAGTTTGTCCGGCGGACAGCAGCAGCGCCTGTGCATCGCGCGCGCGGTCGCGGTCAAGCCGGAAGTACTGCTGCTGGACGAGCCGACCTCGGCGCTGGATCCCATTTCCACCGCAAAAATCGAGGAATTGCTGAACGAACTCAAGGCCGAATACACCATCGCCATCGTCACCCACAACATGCAGCAGGCGGCGCGCGTCTCCGACTTTACCGCCTACATGTACCTGGGCGAGCTGATCGAGTTCGATATCACCGACAAGATTTTCATCAATCCCGGCAGGAAAGAGACCGAGGA
>CAKKSJ010000129.1 GCA_919902965.1 Burkholderiales bacterium | reverse complement strand
CCCGCCCAATCGATATTTGACACCTGCGTGCCGCGGTAGTAACGTAGTGCTGCGCCGATTTGATGCATAGCTTGCGGGCGCCGCCGACTCATGGTTCAGGGATCGGCATATAAATACTGCTAAAGCGTGGGAAACCCGTCTTAGCCAAAGCTGAGCGGGTTTTTTTTATTTTTATACGGACGCAATCATGGCCGATCAAGTTGAATTCGATACCCTGGCGCTGCGCTCGGGCATCCACCGCAGTCAGTTTGGTGAGCACTCCGAGGCGATGTATCTCACTTCGAGTTTCGTATTCGAGAACGCCGCGCAGGCTGCAGCGCGTTTCACCGGTGGCGCGGAGGGGAATATCTATTCGCGCTTCACCAACCCCACGGTGAGCGCCTTTCAGGAGCGCCTCGCCGCCCTGGAAGGCGCCGAAGCCTGCGTCGCCACCGCATCGGGTATGTCCGCCATCCTGGCGACGGCCATGGCCGTGCTCAGGGCGGGCGACCATGTGGTTTGCTCGGCCAGTGTGTTCGGCTCGACGGTGCAGCTTTTTTCCAGTGTCATGGGGAAATTCGGCGTGGATACCAGTTTCGTTGCCGGCGCCAGTCTCGCCGCCTGGGAGGGCGCGCTGCGCAAGAATACCAAGCTGCTGTTTCTCGAGACGCCGTCCAATCCGCTTACCGAGATCGCAGACATCGCGGCACTTGCGACAGTGGCCAGGCGCGCGGGCGCACTGCTGGCGGTGGACAACTGTTTCTGTACGCCGGCATTGCAACTGCCGCTGCAGCTTGGCGCTGATCTGGTCATCCATTCGGCGACCAAGTATCTGGATGGCCAGGGCAGGGTGCTGGGCGGCGCGGTGGCAGGGGCGCGCGGACCGGTCATGGACGGCATTTACGGATTCCTGCGCACCGCAGGGCCGAGTCTGTCACCGTTTAACGCCTGGGTGCTGCTGAAGGGCCTGGAAACGCTGCGCATCCGCATGGACGCGCAGTCGCAGGCTGCCCTGCAATTGGCCCAGTGGCTGGAGCGGCACCCTGGCATCGAGCGCGTCTACTATCCCGGCCTGGCTACCCATCCGCAATATGAGCTGGCGAAAAGGCAGCAGCGGCTGGGGGGCGCTGTGGTGGCTTTCGAAGTCAGAGGCGGGCGTGAGGCGGCGTGGCGGGTGGTGGATGCGACGCGCATGATTTCGATCACCGCCAATCTGGGCGACACCAAGACCACGATCACCCATCCAGCTACAACTACGCACGGCCGTATCAGCGCCGAAGCGCGCCTGGCTGCAGGTATAGGCGAGGGCTTGCTGCGCGTTGCGGTCGGTCTGGAGGCGCTAGGCGACATACAGTCCGACCTTGAACGCGGATTGCGCTAGAAGCGCAAACTGCTTCACGCCCGTCGCTTCAGTCCGGGCTCAATTGCAGCGCGCGACAGCCTGATTCGTCGCAGGCGAGATAGCTGCCGCCCTGATACCAGTCCGCCAGCACCCAGCGCTCGCAGCGATGGCCGTCGACCGTGTGTACATGGCGAGCCGGGCGGTGGGTGTGGCCATGGATCAGCAGCGGATAGCCGTGGCGACGCAGTACGGCCTCGACTTCGGCCGGCGCCACGTCCATGATTTCGGCCGATTTGCTGCGTTTTTCCTGTTCGCTTCTGCGGCGCAGGGCCTCGACCGCAGCCTTGCGCTCGGCCAGCGGCTGGCGCAGAAGACTGTCTATCCAGGTCCGGCTGCGTGCCTCGCGCCGGAACGCCTGATATTCCAGATCGAGCGTGCACAGGGTATCGCCATGCATCAGCAGGACCGTGCGGCCGTACAGGTCGATTTGCGCCGGATCGGGCAGCAGCGTCACTCCGCTTGCCTGCGCGAAAGCATCGCCTATGAGGAAATCGCGGTTGCCGTGCATGAGTGAGACCGGGACGCCGCCAGCGACGAGTCGGGCGAGGGCGGCAACGACCGTGGTGTTGAACCGATCGTCGAGGTCGTCGTCCCCGATCCAATACTCGAACAAGTCACCCAGAATGTAGAGCGCGCGCGCGCTGGACGCTTCGCGCTCCAGAAAACGGAAAAAGCCGCGGTTGCTCTGCGGCCGGCCGGAGCATAGGTGCAGGTCGGAGACGAATAAGGTCGGCATGCGGCTCAGCGGCAAGTGCTGCGCGACGCTAACAAATCCGGACCCGGCCGATCATCCCGCTACGCATTGCCCATTGCGGCCACTTGCGTTCAGCAGATCTCTGCGCGCTGCAGCACTACGTCTTCCGCGGGCACATCCTGGTGGCCAGCGCGGCTGCCGGTTTTGACGCCTTTGATCTTGTCCACCACGTCCATGCCTTCGATGACTTTGCCGAACACACAATAGCCCCAACCCTGCGGTGTCGGCGCGCTATGGTTGAGAAAGCTGTTGTCCTTGACGTTGATGAAAAACTGCGCGCTGGCCGAATGAGGGTCCGAGGTGCGCGCCATGGCAACGGTGTATTGCGCGTTCTTGAGGCCGTTGCTTGCCTCGTTCTCGATCTGCGCCTGTGTCGGTTTTTGCTTCATGCCGGGCTCGAAACCGCCGCCCTGAATCATAAAACCGTCAATGACACGATGGAATATCGTGTTGTCGTAATGTCCGTTTTTTGCATAGGCGAGAAAGTTTTCCACTGTCTTGGGGGCTTTGGCTGCGTCGAGTTCCAGGGAGATGATGCCGTGATTGGTGTGTAATTTGACCATGATGTGCTCGCTATTTATCGGAAATAAGGGTGATGGATTCGATGACGATCGCTTGCCGCGGCACGTCCTTTGCAAATGGTCCACCCGGGCCGGTGGGCGTGCGCGCAATGCGCGTCACCACCTCCATGCCCTGAGCGACCTTGCCGAATACCGCATAACCGAATCCCGCGGGACTGGGTTCGCGGAAATCGAGAAAGCGATTGTCAGCGACGTTGATGAAAAACTGCGCCGTGGCCGAGTGCGGGTCGGATGTGCGTGCCATGGCAAGGGTGCCAGCCTGGTTTTTCAGTCCGTTTCCCGCCTCATTCTCGATAGCCGGGCGCTTGCCTTTTTTCTCTGTGAAATCGGATTTGTAGCCGCCGCCTTGAATCATGAATCCATCGATGACGCGGTGGAAAATGGCGCCGTCATAAAAACCATCTTTCACGTACTGCAGAAAATTTGCCGCCGATTTCGGCGCCTTGTCCGCGTAAAGTTCGATGCGGACGGTGCCGGCGCTGGTCTTCATTTCAACCAGCGGGTTGGCGGCGGGCGTCTGCGCCGACCAGAGCAGGGCGCTCAACAGCAGAAACGGGGATACACGCATGCTTTACAGCCTTTCAAAGGGGATAAACGCGAACCTCAATCAGGGTTGGATCTCGCACAGGGATCGGCAATTCGCCCGGCTTTCCATGCGCTCTCCGCAATCAACGCCGAGCCGCAAATTCCGCAACGGGCAGAGCCGATGCTATCCCGCACCTTCGTAAATTATGCGCCACTTGCCGCCTTCCTTGGTCCAGTACTGGCGCTTCTTCATTTTGTTGGACAGATTGCTGGAGCGGTAATCCTGGTCGAAAGCCACCACCACCAATTCCTCTTTGCCCGGATTGCGGAACACGCTGAAATTGGACAGCCCCAGCTTGATCCAACTCTTAGCTTTATTCACCTGGCGCTTGTGCTGCGCCCAGTCGGCGTAGCTTTCGCGGCCGGTGGAGAATTTTTTCGAGTAATGCGTCAGGTAGCGGTCAGTATCACGGCTTTCCCAGTCGCTGCGCCAGCGCTCGATTTCGGCGTTGAGCGCGTTGCGTTCGGCATCCCAGTCGTCCAGGGAAAGCCACTCGACTTGTTCGCTGATGATTACCGGCGTGAGTCCGATCTGCATCTTGTTGGATAACGCGTCCAGGTCAGCGTTCGCCAGCACCACGCAGCCGTTGCTCGCGCGCGGCGCGCGGCTGTAGGTATCACTTGGCGAGCCGTGCAGCCAGATGCCAGAGCCGTTTCTGCCGTGGCGCTTGTCCCATTCGTTGGGATAGTTGATCGGGAAGGCGCCGCTTCCGTAGAAATCGGCGAGCTTGTTCCGCGGCAGACTGGCCGTGACGTGGTATACGCCGACTGGTGTTCTTTCGTCTCCTTCGCGCGTTTTCTCGCCGCCGCGTTTGCCGATACTGATGTAGTAATCGGCGACGAAGCGCGGCCGGCCGTTCTCGTTCTGGTACAGGTACAGACGCGAGCGCTTGTTGTCGACGACGATGGCATAGCGCTGATCCGCGCGCAGTTGCATCAGGTAGCGCGGCACGTGATCATTGGACGGTCGATCGCGGTAGGCACGCAGGCGGACCAGCGCTTCGGCGCGCAGGTCATCGAGCCGCCCACTCGATCCATGCGGGGCGTTTCCAAAGGATTTCAGTTCCCGGCCCCGGGCGAGGAGCAAATCTCCTTTGATGAGATAGGCCAGTCGAAAGTTTGGTTTGGCGCGGAGCAGGGCTTCGACCTGAGTGAGCGCCTGATCGAGATGGTTGCGCTCGATTTGCTCAAATACCTTGCCGAGCAGGTCGTCGGTACTCTGTTCAGCCTGGGCCGGAGAAAGGAAGAAAACGCTGGCGAGGCCCAGTGCCCCGGCGAGTAGGAAGTTGATAATTCCGCGTTGTGACTGTATCAAATCAATTGACCCGTTCTTCACGTATTAGCCATCTTCCATTGCTTTTGACCATGACCAGCGTTTTAGTTCCCGAGGCCTTGACTATATCGGACCGGTAAGACTGTTGGAAAGTCACGCTGGCGGCGTTTTCGCCGCTGAGGCTGACCTTGGGCGATTCGATTTCGACTTCAATTTTCTTCGGCGCGCTGACGCGCTGCTTCCGCTGTTTCTCCCAGTCGCTGCGCGGTTCGCCCTTGGGTGTCTTGAAGTCCTTGGCATAATGCGCAAGGTAAGCGGGTACGTCTTTTCTGGACCAGGCGCCGGCCCATGCCTGCATTGCCTTGAGCACCGCTTCGGATTCCGCCCCTGGGCCGCTGGCCTTTGCCGCCGGCGCGGTGGGTTTAGGTCCGGCGGCCTTGGTCTCTGCAGCCTTGGGTTCGCCTGGTTTTGCGCTTGCAACCACGACAGGTTTTGCGGCTTCGACCGCCTTGGCGGCAGGCGGCGCCTCTGCGGTCTTCACGGGTTCGGCACGGACAGGGGCGCGGGCAGTGCGCGTTCCGCCGCCGATCAACTCGCCTATCATGGCCAGCTTGGTCTTGGCGCCGGTATTGGAGGAGTCCAGCTGCAGCGCCTTATCGTAGGCCTGGCTGGCAAGCTTGGCGTAAATATCGCCCAGGTTCTCGTGCGCGGTGGCGTAACTCGGGTGCGTGCGTATCGATCGTTCCAGCGCGGTCCTGGCTTTATCGTACTGCCCCTGTGACGCATAGAGGACTGCCAGATTGTTGTAGGGCTCGGGCAGTTCCGGATAGTCCTCAGACAGCTTCGAGAACACCTGAATCGCCTCGCTTGGACGGTTCATCTCCGTCAGAATCAGGCCTTTCAGAAAGCGACCCTGCGCGTCGCGCGGCTTGCCGGCCAGAAGCTTGTCGACGCGTTCCAGGGATTGGGGCAATTGGCCCTGCCGCATCATGCGAGCGATGTCCTGCAACTCGTCGGCGCGGACGACGGCGGCAGCCGATAATAGGCACAAACCGAGAGCGATGCCGCGAAGGAGGAGGTGCATTATGTTATACTTTCCAGGGCCAGTTGAATCAACGCTGCATTCTAACAACAACACTCGAACCTCCACAATAGAGGCTAGCGTCAAAATTTCCGCGGTGGCGCCGCCCTCAGGTGGAAGGTGCCGTGCCGCCGAGCCCTACCAGGCCGCTACTCTAGCATGCTGAAGATATACAACACGCTTGCCCGTCGCAAGCAGGATTTCATCCCGATCGAGCCGGGCAGGGTGCGCATGTACGTATGCGGAATGACCGTCTACGATTACTGCCATCTGGGCCATGCGCGCGTCATGGTGGTATTCGACATGGTGCAGCGCTGGTTGCGCGCAAGCGGATTTGAACTCACCTACGTGCGCAATATCACCGATGTCGACGACAAGATCATTCGCCGTGCCGTTGAAAACGGGGAGACCATAGGCGAACTGACAGCGCGCTATATCGCCTACATGGACGAGGACGCGGCCGCCCTCGGGGTGGAGAAACCCGATCATGAGCCGCGCGCCACGCAACACATAGGTGGCATGCTGGACATGATCAGGGCGCTGCAGGGCAAGGGCCTGGCCTACCAGGCGCAAAGCGGCGACGTCAATTACGCAGTGCGCAAATTTCCCGGTTACGGCAAGCTATCCGGCAAGACGCTGGATGAGTTGCGGGCGGGCGAGCGCGTCGAAGCCGATCCCAGCAAGCATGACCCGCTCGATTTCGTCCTGTGGAAACGCGCCAAGGAGGGCGAGCCGGCCTGGCCGTCTCCCTGGGGGGGCGGTCGTCCGGGCTGGCATCTGGAGTGTTCGACCATGTCCTGCAAACTGCTCGGCGCGCATTTCGATATCCACGGCGGTGGCCAGGACCTGCAGTTTCC
>CAKKSJ010000128.1 GCA_919902965.1 Burkholderiales bacterium | reverse complement strand
GAGAGTCCTGCCTGCTCGCGTAGCGCGGCGATCTGCAGCGCCACGTCCCATGCCGCGCCGGCGCGCTCGAACCGTGCCGCAAAGCGCGTATCCTGCATCTGCTTCGCGAGGTAGCGGTCGAAATTCGTCGTCTTCATGATTTCGTTCTCTCCTGCCAGTCGCGCATCCGCTCTTTTGCGGTGCGCAAGTCCCGCTCCGGAATGGCCTGGCCCTTATTGCGAATTCCGTGCACCGCGATGATCCGGCGATTCTTCATGAAAAACCACAACACGCGAGTGTTGAGCTTGCCGACGTGGCGTAGTTCAAGCAAGCCGTCGCCAATCGACTTGGACAAAGGCTCCCGGTGATATTGCCGGCGTCGCAGCTTCGCCAGCACGGCCACTACTGCTGCGAAGTCATCCGGATCGCTGGCCTTCAACTCGTCCAGAAATTCTTGCACGGGACTCACCCCCGCGGCTGTTTCGTAGAACTCTACGCTGAAGTCCATGGGGAAGCAACATCATTATTGATGTGCAAGAGAAAATCCAAAGTTCCTGAAATTAGCATAGGGACCGGCCCCCGTTTTGCCGCCACGCGCCCGTGCCGTATCCGCCTGCCCCACCCGCCTCTGGCCAGTGACGCATTCGTGAATTAGCGACGTGCGCTAGGCAAACAGGGTTCCTTTTTGCCATTTCAGCGCGCCCATAGGTCTAGCCGGCTGCCCGCGCCTCCAGCACTTCCACCGCCGGCAGTTTCTTGCCTCCGAGAAACTCCAGGAATGCGCCACCCGCGGTCGAGATGTAGCCGATGTCTTTCGCAATGCCGAATTTGTTGATGGCGGCGACGGTATCGCCGCCGCCCGCGATCGAGAACGCCTTGGAGGCGGCGATCGCCAGCGCCAGCGTCTTCGTGCCCTCTCCGAACTGATCGAACTCGAACACGCCCACCGGACCGTTCCAGACGATGGTGCCGGCGCGCTTGAGGCTTGCAGCGAGGCGCTCCGCGGTTTCGGGACCGATGTCGAGTATCATCTCGTCGGCCGTGACTGCGCTTGCCGGCTTTACCGTCGCGGCTGCGGTCGCGGCCAATTCCCTGCCTACGACCACATCGGTCGGAATCGGCACCGCGGCGCCGCGCGCTTTCATCGCCGCGATGATTTTCTTCGCTTCTTCCACCAGATCCGCCTCGGCGAGAGATCTGCCTATGGGCAGGCCGGCCGCCAGCATGAAGGTATTGGCGATGCCGCCGCCGACGATAAGTTCGTCCACTTTCTCCGCCAGCGCCGCGAGAATGGTGAGCTTGGTCGACACCTTCGATCCCGCCACGATCGCGATCAAGGGGTGCGCGGGCGCAGCCAGCGCCTTGCCCAGCGCTTCGAGTTCGGCTGCCATCAAGGGCCCGGCGCAGGCGATGGGCGCGTACTTGGCCGCGCCGTGGGTCGTGGCCTCGGCGCGATGGGCGGTGCCGAAAGCGTCATTGACGTAAATGTCGCACAGCGCGGCGATGCGCTTGGCCAGCGCATCCTCGTTCTTTTTTTCGCCCTTGTTGAAACGGCAGTTCTCCAGCAATACCAGCTTGCCGGGTTCCACGTCCACGCCATCGACCCAGTCCCGCTGCAGCGGCACCTCGACGCCCAGCAGACCCGACAAGTGGCGCGCCACCGGCGCGAGCGATTCCGACTCGCTGAATTCCCCCTCCTTGGGGCGGCCGAAATGCGAAGTCAGCATCAGGCGTGCGCCTGCGGCAAGCGCATGGCGGATGCCCGGCAGCGCCGCGCGTATGCGCGTGTCGTCCGTGATCTTGCCGTCCTTGGCAGGCACGTTGAAATCCACGCGGATCAGCACGCGCTTGCCGCGCAGGGCTAGGTCGGTCATTTTCAGAATAGCCATGGCTTTCCAGCTAAGAAACGGTTGCAAATGAGTCGGCAAAACCCTGCACGAACGAATAACGCGGCTTTTTCATTTCGAAACGGTCGCAGAGGGGCGCGGCGCGGCGGTGATCCAGGCGGGCGCCGCAACGCGATCTATTTCGCGTTCATGAACGCTAGTGTCGTGTCCAGCATACGGTTGCTGAAACCCCACTCGTTGTCGTACCAGGAGGACACTTTCACCAGCGTGCCGCCCGCTACCTTGGTCAGGGTGGAATCGAATATGCTGGAGTGCGGATTGTGATTGAAATCGACCGACACCAGCGGATCCTTGTTGTAGGCGAGTATGCCTTTCAGGCTGCCTTCGGCCGCTTCCTGCATGATCTTGTTGATTTCCTCGGCGCTGGTGGCGCGCTGCGCGACGAAGGACAGGTCGACTACGGAAACGTTGATCGTGGGCACGCGTATGGCATAGCCGTCGAGCTTGCCGTTCAGTTCCGGCAGCACCAGGCCCACGGCCGCGGCCGCGCCGGTCTTGGTCGGAATCATGGACTGCGTAGCCGAGCGCGCGCGGCGCAGGTCTTCGTGGTAGACGTCGGTCAGCACCTGGTCGTTGGTATAGGCATGAATGGTGGTCATCAGGCCGCAGACGAGGCCGATTTTGTCGTGCAGCGGTTTGACCATCGGCGCCAGGCAGTTGGTGGTGCAAGACGCATTCGAGATCACCGTATGCGCCGCCCTCAGCACGTCGTGGTTCACGCCATAGACCACGGTGGCATCGACGTCCTTGCCGCCGGGCGCGGAGAGGACGACTTTTTTCGCGCCCGCCTTGAGGTGGCCGCCGGCTTTCTCCTTGCTGTTGAACAAGCCGGTGCACTCCATCACCACATCCACACCCATCTCCGCCCAGGGCAGTTCGGCCGGATTGCGAACGGCGCAAACGCGGATTTTGTCGCCGTTCACGATCATGAAATCGCCCTCGACAGCGACGCTGCCGGGAAACTTGCCGTGGGTGGTGTCGTAGCGGGTCAGGTGGGCATTGGTCTGGGCATTGCCCAGGTCGTTGACGGCGACAAACTGGATGTCGTGCTTCTTGCCGCCTTCATAGTGCGCGCGAACAATGTTGCGTCCGATGCGGCCATAGCCGTTAATTGCGACCTTGATAGTCATGAATGCTCCTAAGAGTTCGTAACGAAACGAGGGGATACCTCCCCTCGTGCTCCCCCAAATCGGCCCGTAGCAAGATGACTTATGCTGCGGGCACTAACGAAACATTGGATCCAGAGGTTCACCCGGGATAGATGCAGGTATACACGAATAGTCGCGGACTTGGATTGAGAAAGATCAATCGGCGCGCGCCGCCCGCATCCGCTCAGATCACGCTCCTTACCGCAGCCACGACATTATCCACCGTAAAGCCGAAGTGTTTGAACAGTTCCGGACCCGGGGCGGACTCGCCGTAGCGATCGATGCCGATCACCGCGCCTTCCAGGCCCGCGTATTTTCGCCAGTAGTCGGACACCCCCGCCTCGACTGCGACGCGCGGCACGCCGCGCGGCAATACCGCTTCGCGATAGGCCGCGTCCTGCCGGTCGAACACGCTGGTCGAGGGCATGGACACCACGCGAACGCGTACGCCGGCTTCAGTCAGCCTGGCATGCGCGCCCATGGCCAACTGGACTTCGGAGCCGGTTGCCAGAATCAACGCCTGCGCTGCGCCCGCGCAATCCGCCAGCACATAGGCGCCGCGCGCGATTCCCGCGAGCGCTTTGGCATCGCGCTTCTGGAACGGCAGGCTCTGGCGCGAGAACACCAGCGCGCTGGGGCCGTCGCCGCGTTCAACCGCAGCGATCCAGGCCTGCGCCGATTCCACGCTGTCGCAGGGCCGCCACAGGTCCAGGCCGGGCATCAGCCGCAGGCTGGAAACATGCTCGACCGCCTGGTGCGTCGATCCGTCTTCGCCCAGTCCGATCGAGTCGTGGGTGAACACGAACAGGTTGCGCAGCTTCATCAGTGCCGCCATGCGCAGCGCATTGCGCGCGTAGTCGGAAAAAGTGAGGAAGGTACCGGTGAACGGCAACAGCCCGCCGTGCAGTGCCAGGCCGTTGGCGATCGCGGCCATGCCGAATTCGCGCACGCCAAATGAAATGTAATTGCCGCCGCCGCTGGCAGCCACAATCCTGGCACCAGACCAGTTGGTGAGGTTCGAGCCGGTAAGGTCGGCCGAGCCGCCCACGAATTCGGGCAGCGCCGGGGCCAGGCCTTCGATCGCATTCTGCGAGGCCTTGCGCGTGGCCACGCTTTCCCCCTTTGCGTCGATCTGCGCGAGCAGCGCGTCGCAATGCGCCTTCCAGCCCGCGGGCAATTCACCCGCCATGCGCCGCCGGAACTCGCGTGCGAGTTCGGCATGCTGTTTCTCGTAAGCCGCGTAGCGCTGCTTCCATTCGTCCTCGTATTCCGCGCCGCGCGCGCGCGCATCCCAGCCGGCGTAGACGCTCTGCGGCACTTCGAACGGCGGGTGATTCCAGCCGATCGCCGCGCGCGTGGCCGCGACTTCTTCTGCGCCCAGGGCTTCGCCGTGCGCTTTTGCGGTGCCGGCGCGCTTGGGCGAGCCCTTGCCGATGACCGTCTTGCAGCAAATGAGGCTGGGCCGCTCGCTCACCGCCTTGGCCGCGACTATCGCGCGGTCCAGCGCATCGACATCGTGACCGTCCACCGCGGGGATGACCTGCCAGCCATAGGCCTCGAAGCGCTTGGGCGTGTCGTCAGTGAACCATCCCTCGACCTTGCCGTCGATGGAAATGCCGTTGTCATCGTAAAAGGCGATCAGCTTGCCCAGTTTGAACGTGCCGGCGAGCGAGCAGGCCTCGTGCGAAATGCCTTCCATCAGGCAGCCGTCGCCGAGGAACACATAGGTATGGTGGTCGACGATGGCGCAGCTCGGCTGGTTAAATTCGGCGGCGAGCAGGCGCTCGGCGAGCGCCATGCCGACGGCGTTGGCGATGCCCTGACCCAAAGGCCCGGTAGTGGTCTCCACGCCCGGCGTCATGCCGTACTCGGGATGGCCCGGCGTCTTCGAGTCGAGTTGGCGAAAGCGCCGCAGCTCTTCCATCGGCAGCGCATAGCCGCTTAGATGCAGCAGCGCATACAACAGCATCGAGCCGTGGCCGTTGGACAGCACAAAACGGTCGCGGTCGGCCCACTTCGGATTGGCCGGGTTATGGCGCAGATGGCGGGTCCACAGGGCGACGGCGATCTCGGCCATGCCCATGGGCATGCCCGGATGGCCTGAGTTGGCCGCCTGCACGGCGTCCATGGAAAGGGCGCGGATGGCGTTGGCGAGTTCTTTGCTGGTGGTTTTCATGGCGGAGGGGATTAGGCGAAGCTGAGATTATCGTCGAAGCGGCGCGATTTTTCCAATGCGGGCGATGGCGCCCGCATGCATGGCAGCAGCGCGCCTATGCGCGGCGCTTGCGGTCCATGAGTTGCAGGATCATGGGCGTGAAAATAAGCTGCATCGCAAGTTCCATCTTTCCGCCCGGCACGACGATGATATTGGGCCGCGACATGAACGAGTCGTGCAGCATGGTGATCAGGTAAGGCAGGTCTATCCCCTTGGGATTGGCAAAACGGATCACCAGAAAGCTCTCGTCGGCGCTGGGAATATCGCGCGCGATGAAGGGGTTGGAGGTGTCGACCGTGGGCACGCGCTGAAAATTGATATGCGTGTGACCGAACTGCGGCACGATGTAATTCACATAATCGGGCATGCGCCGCAATATGGTGTCCACCACCGCCTCGGTGGAGTAGCCGCGCGTGGCCTTGTCGCGCTGCAATTTCTGGATCCATTCGAGGTTGATAATCGGCACCACGCCCACCAGCAGGTCGGCGTGGCGCGCGACATTCACTTTGTCGGTAACCACCGCTCCGTGCAGGCCCTCGTAGAACAACAGGTCGGTGCCCTGCGGCACTTCCTCCCAAGGGGTGAAGGTGCCCGGTTCCTGTTTGTAGGGCGCAGCCTCGGCTTCGTTGTGCAGGTACTTGCGGCAGCGGCCGCCGCCGGTGTTGCCGTAGGCGGCGAACAGCGTTTCCAATTCTTCGAACAAATTGGATTCCGGGCCGAAATGGCTGAAGTGGTTATTGCCGCTTTGCGCCGCCTCGGTCATCGCCGCTTTCATTGCCGTGCGGTCGTAGCGGTGGAAGGCGTCGCCCTCGATAATGGCGGCCTTGAGTTTCTCGCGGCGGAATATGTGCTGGAAGGTGCGCGTCACCGAAGTGGTGCCGGCGCCGGAGGAGCCGGTGATCGCAATGACCGGGTGCTTCGCTGACATGATTTCTGCTCCTCGTACTTATCGATTCCGGCCGACGGCCGCTATTGCACGAACAGCGAGCGTTCGTTGAACAGCGGCGAGGTATAGGGCTGGTCCACGCCGCGGTCATGTTCACCATGATAGCGTGCGATGCGCTCGACTTCTGCTTTTGATCCGAGGATTACCGGCACGCGCTGGTGCAGGCCCTCCGGGCCGGCTTCGAGTATGCGTCCGCGCCCGGTCGAGGCCGCGCCCCCCGCCTGCTCGACCAGGTAGGCCATCGGGTTCGCCTCGTACAACAGGCGCAGGCGCCCTGCCTTGGCCGGGTCCTTATTGTCTTTCGGATACATGAACAGCCCGCCGCGCATCAGGATACGATGCACTTCGGCGACGAAAGAAGCAATCCAGCGCATATTGAAATCCTTGGCGCGCGGCCCGCCCCCACCGGCGAGACATTCCGAAATATAGCGCTTCACCGGCGGCTCCCAGAAACGCTCGTTGGAAGCATTGATGGCGAACTCGCTGGTCTCCGCGGGAATGCGCAAATCGGGATGGGTGAGGATGAATTCGCCGATTTCGCGGTCCAGGGTAAACCCGTGCACGCCGTGGCCCAGCGTGAGTACCAGCATGCTGGTCGGGCCGTAGATCGCGTAACCGGCGCAGACCTGCTCCGTGCCCGGCTGCAGAAAATCCTGCGCCGTCGGTTCGGTGACGCCCTCCGCGCAGCGCAGCACCGAAAAAATCGAACCCACCGTGACATTGACGTCGATATTGCTCGATCCGTCCAGCGGATCGAACGCAAGCAGGTAGCGGCCGCGCGGGAACTGTGCCGGGATTTGATAGACAGCCTCCAGCTCTTCGGACGCCATCGCGGCAAGATGGCCGCCCCATTCGTTGGTGCGCAGGAATATGTCGTTCGCCATCACGTCGAGCTTCATCTGCCGCTCGCCCTGTACGTTTTCCCCCGCCGCCGCCCCGTGCACGCCGGCCAGCGCGCCCTTGCCCAGGAGCTTGGCAATGCGCTTGCAGGCGAGTTGCAGGTCGTTCAGGAGCGCAGTGAATCCGCCCGTGGCGCCGCTGTATTTGCGCTGCTCGCCAATGATGAATTCGGTGAGCGTACTATTTAGCGGCATGGCCCCTCCTTTGTGATGCTGCGGCCGGCCGCGACGCGGCGGCATGCAATTGCTGCAGCCGCGTCAGCGTGAGTTGCGGCCCGCCGGCCTGCCTGGCGTCCTCGGCTGCGAGCGGTGCATCCGCGTCGCCGAGACTGCGTAACAGCAAATCCGCGTCGCTGAAGTCCTGCCCCTCGCTCCAGGCGGTGGGCGTGACCACGGTGTACAAGCCCGCAGCCTTGGCCGAGTTCAGGCCGTTGACCGAGTCCTCGAATGCGACACAGTCGCTCGCCGGCAGGCGCAGCATACCAAGTACCCGCGTATAGATGTCGGGTGCGGGCTTTTTGTTCTCCACCACATCGCCGCAGGCGAGCGCCTCGAACCAGTTCCAGGCGTCGGCACCGAATTGCGCGCTGATGAGCGCCGAAACATTGGCCGAAGTGGTGGTCGAAGCGATGCCCAGGCGCACGCCCGCCGCGCGCGCTTCGCCGATGATCCGCGCCACGCCGGGGCGCAGCGGTGCGCCGCCGTCCGCGATCAATTCAGCATAGATACGCGTTTTGCTGTCGTGTATGAGTTGCACCATGCCTTTGAGCCTGGCCTTCTCCTGCGGTTTGAGCTTCTGCGATTCAATATAGCGCGCTATGCGCTCTTTGCCGCCGGAGGTGCGCAGCAGCCCGGCATACTCGGGCCGGCCCCAGTCCCAGGCGAGGCCGTGCTCGAGGAAGGCCGCGTTGAACGCCTGGCGGTGGGTTTCCTCGGTATTGGCGATCGTGCCGTCGACGTCGAAGATCAGCGCCTTGATGCTCACAGCCGCATGGCCTTAGACCGTCTTGCCGCGAAACACGACCATGGCCGCGCCCTGGGTTTGCTTCAGCTTGTCGTAGCCGACCAGGCGCACATGGTTGTTCGGATTGGCTTTGTGGCAGGCCTCGGCCTCTGCGAGGACGCGGTCCACGTTAGTCTCGCCAAACAGCGGCAGCTTCCACATGTACCAGTAATTGTCCATCAGGTGCGCAGGCTCGGTGTGTTCCAGCGCCGGCGTCCAGCCACGGCCGACGATGAACTCCACCTGCTTGCGTATGCGTTCCGGCGCCATCGCCGGCAGGTAGGAAAAAGTGCCGAATTTGCGGGTCGCCGGGTCCGACAACCGCGATTTGTAGTCGCGCATTTCACTCATGTTGTTCTCCAGAAAAATGGCCGGCCGCGCTTAAGCGTGCGCCATGTCGAGCTTGTCGACGGTGTCGAATTCGAACTTGATTTCCTTCCAGGTTTCCATCGCCGCTTTCAGCTCCGGACTGGTCCTGGCCGCGGCGACGAGGATTTCCTTGCCTTCCTTTTCCACCTGCCGGCCCTGGTTGCGCGCTTCCACGCAGGCTTCCAGCGCCACGCGGTTGGCGCAGGCGCCGGCAGCGTTGCCCCAGGGGTGGCCGAGCGTGCCGCCGCCGAACTGCATCACCGAATCATCCCCGAATATTGCGACCAGCGCCGGAATGTGCCAGACGTGGATGCCGCCCGAAGCCACCGGGAACAGGCCCGGCATGAAGCCGAAATCCTGGTCGAAGAATATTCCGCGCGCGCGGTTCTCCGGAATGAATTTCTCGCGCATCAGGTCTATCCAGCCCAGGGTCGCCTCGCGGTCCCCCTCGAGCTTGCCCACCACCGTGCCCGAATGCAGATGGTCGCCGCCCGAGAGCCGCAGGCATTTCGCCAGCACGCGGAAATGGATGCCGTGATGGCGGTCGCGGTCGAGCACTGCGTGCAGGGCGCGGTGCACGTGCAGCAGGATGCCGTTGTTGCGGCACCAGTTGGCGAGGCCGGTATGCGCGCAAAAGCCGCCGGTGAGGAAGTCGTGCATGATAATCGGCATGTCCAGCGCCTTGGCGTGCTCGGCGCGCTTGTACATTTCCTCCGGCGTGGGCGCGGTGACATTCAGGTAGTGGCCTTTGCGCTCCCCGGTCTCGGCCTCGGCTTTTTTCACCGCCTCGGCGACGAAATCGAAGCGCTGGCGCCAGCGCATGAAGGGCTGCGAGTTGACGTTCTCGTCGTCCTTGGTGAAATCCAGCCCGCCGCGCAGGCATTCGTACACCGCGCGTCCGTAATTCTTCGCCGACAGGCCCAGCTTGGGCTTGATGGTGCAGCCCAGCAGCGGCCGGCCGTACTTGTTCATGATGTCGCGCTCGACCGCGATGCCGTGCGGCGGGCCGCCGCAGGTCATGACGTAGGCGAGCGGAAAGCGCACGTCCTCCAGTCGCAGCGCGCGGATCGCCTTGAAGCCGAACACATTGCCGGCGAGCGAAGTGAGCACGTTGACCACCGAGCCCTCCTCGAACAGGTCGATGGGGTAGGCGATGAAGGCGTAAAAGCAGCTAGGGTCGCCGGGCACGTCCTCGATGCGATAGGCGCGGCCCTTGTAGTACTCGAGATCGGTCAGGAGGTCGGTCCACACCGTGGTCCAGGTGCCGGTGGAGGATTCGGCCGCCACCGCAGCCGCGGCTTCCTCGCGCGGCACGCCTTCCTGCGGCGTGATTTTGAAGCAGGCCAGCAGGTCCGTGTCCTTCACCGGATAGTCGGGTTCCCAGTAAGTTTGCCGATAGTCCTTGACCCCGGCGCTGTAAGTGCTGTCGGTCTTGCGCATGCCTGTCTCCGCTGTAAGCTCGTTGAATTGGCGCAAGCTTAACTGCATTTATCTATAACGGATAGTAACAGTTACTTATTTCAATGATAAGATATCGCTTATGATTAGAGGGGAACAGAAAGAATGACGCTTCGGCATGCCACGCTGCGCCAGTTGCAGGTATTCGAAGCGGTCGCGCGCCAGTTGTCGTTCTCGCGCGCAGCGGCGGAACTGCATCTCACCCAGCCCGCCGTATCGATGCAGATAAAGCTGCTGGAAGCGCACGCGGGACTGCCCCTGTTCGAGCGCATGGGCAAGAAAATCTTTCTGACCGAAGCCGGGTCCGAACTGCACCAGCACAGCCGCGTCATCGCGCAGCAGCTGCGCGACGCCGACGAGGCTCTCGCCGCGCGCAAAGGCCTGTCTCAGGGACGCCTCGTGATCACCATGGTGAGCACCGCGAAGTACTTCGTGCCGCCGCTGCTCGCGCGCTTTTTGAAGCAGCACCCCGGCGTCACGGTAAAGCTTTCGGCGAATAACCGCGAAGAGGTCCTGAAACAGCTTGCCGATA
Source organism: Burkholderiales bacterium (assembly GCA_919902965.1). Taxonomy (GTDB): domain Bacteria; phylum Pseudomonadota; class Gammaproteobacteria; order Burkholderiales; family SG8-39; genus 2-12-FULL-64-23. The sequence continues at coordinate 16,953 of CAKKSJ010000128.1, read as the reverse complement.
ACGAGGTGGACCTAGCCATCATGGGACGAACACCCGAGGGCATGGAGGCGGTAGTTGACGCGTTTGCGCGCCACCCGCATGTAGTCATCGCCGCGCCCGGTCACCCGCTCGCAAACAAACGCCGCATCCCGCTGGCGCGCCTCGCCAAAGAGACCTTCCTGATCCGCGAACCCGGCTCGGGCACGCGCGGACTGCTCGAGCGCCTGTTCGCCGAGCATCGCCTGCCGCTCAACGTGAGCATGGAAATGGCGAGCAACGAGACCATCAAACAGGCGGTGCAGGCGGGCATGGGCATCAGCCTGCTGTCCCTGCACACCATAGAACTGGAACTGAAGACGCGGCACCTCGCGGTCCTCGACGTGCAGGGCCTGCCGATCGTGCGCGACTGGCATGTGGTGCATCTGGCAGCCAAGCGCCTGTCGCCGGTGGCACAGGCGTTCAGGGCTTTCCTGCTGTCCACTGCGGGCAAGCTCCTCCCGGAAAAGTGAACTGGCGCGCGCGAGCACTTATAATAGTGCGCTGAACTGAAACTACAGGAGATAGGCAATGGCAAAAGTCGCATTCCTCGGCCTGGGCGTCATGGGCTTTCCGATGGCAGGCTATCTGGCCAGGAACGGACATGAAGTCACGGTGTACAACCGCACGCGCGCCAAGGCCGATGCCTGGGTGGCCAAACATGGCGGCAAGGCGGCCGATACGCCCGAAGCCGCCGCGCAGGGCGCAGCCATCGTGTTTTCCTGCGTAGGCGACGACCCCGATCTGCGCGCCGTGACGCTAGGCGCGGATGGCGCGTTCGAAGGCATGGCTGCGGGCGCCATATTCGTCGACCACACCACCGCCTCGGCCAACATCGCGCGCGAACTGTTTGCCGCGGCGGCGAAAAAAAGCATCCATTTCATCGATGCGCCGGTTTCCGGCGGACAGGCTGGAGCGGAAAACGGCACGCTCACCGTGATGTGCGGCGGCGAGGCGGCCCCGTTCGAAACAGTCAAACCGGTGATCGCGCATTTCGCCAAGGCGGTGACCCTGCTCGGGCCCTCGGGTTCGGGGCAACTTACCAAAATGGTCAACCAGATTTGCATCGCCGGCCTGGTCGAGGGCCTGTCCGAGGGCATCAATTTCGCGCTCAAGGCGGGACTGGACGCGAAACAGGTGCTCGATGTAATCGGCAAGGGCGCGGCCCAGTCCTGGCAACTGGACAACCGCGGCAAGACCATGGTCGACGACAAGTTCGACTTTGGCTTTGCCGTGGACTGGATGCGCAAGGACCTGCGCATCGCGCTGGAAGAGTCGAAGAAAAACGGCGCGCCACTGCCGGTCACGGAGATCGTCAACGGCTATTACGGCGAGATCCAGAAAATGGGCGGCAATCGCTGGGACACCTCCAGCCTGATCCGGCGGCTGCGAAAAGCCTAGGATCCGTGTCGACGACATGCCGGGTCGCGCTATGTTAATGCCCTTCAGCGCGCCCGAAACCTATGTCGGTACGGTGATCGCCGCAGGCGAGCCCGACGCAGACAGCCTGTGTTTTGTGTTCCAGCTGTCCACGCTGCTGGTCGCCGGGGATCCGGCCGCGACACTGTTGCCCGGGCACGCAGACCTGGCCGGCCTCGCGGCCGCGCCGCTGCGCCGCCTTTACTTGGGCACCCTGGGCGAGCGCGCCTGCTATGCGTTCGAATACGGCGCCGATACCGAAGCCCCGCAGGGCATGCAGTGGCAGGGCTTGCGCAGCCTCTTCGGCAGGCTGGACGAAAGCCTGTTCGCGCTCGCCGGGCGCGCACTGCAATTCATCGACTGGGATCGCACCCACCAGTTTTGTGGCCGCTGCGGCACGCCCACGCAGCATCGCGCCAGCGAACGCGCGCGCGAATGCCCCGCCTGCAATCTGATCGCCTATCCGCGCATCGCGCCGGCGGTCATGTGCCTGATCCGGCGCGGGCGCGCGATCCTGCTCGCGCGCTCGCCGCGCTTTGCACCCGGCATGTACAGCGCGCTCGCCGGCTTCGTCGAACCGGGCGAGTCGCTGGAGCAATGCCTCGCGCGCGAAGTGCTGGAGGAAACCGGGGTGCGCATCGTCAATGCGCGCTATTTCGCCAGCCAGCCCTGGCCGTTCCCGCATTCGCTGATGATCGCCTTTGTCGCCGACTACGCGGGTGGAGAGATCACGCCCGCCCCGGATGAAATCGAGGATGCGCAGTGGTTCGACATCGATGCGCTGCCGAAATTGCCGAACCGGATTTCGATCGCACGCCGGCTGATCGACGGTGTCGTCGCAGAGATGCGCGCGGGCTGATAGGAGCGCGCAGCGGCGCGAACCCCCGGCAGTGCGGGCCAGACCAGCCACAGCCCGGAGACAATTTCCCATAGACGCACCGGGGTCGAAACCAGGCTGAGCCCGGGCGCGCAGAACCACAGATAAAACGCCAGGCTCGCATGCGCGATGGCGAGCAGCGTCAGCAGGCGCAAAGGCGAACCGGGCCGGGATTTCGCCGTTGCCGTGAGCATGCGCACCGCCTTGCGGCCCGATGCTGGCGCCAGCATCGCAGCCCGCCGGCGCCGCAGCTGCAGCGGATTTTCATGCTTCATTCTTCCAGCGTCCACTGTGGATTCCAGACGACCTCCCACAGATGCTGATCCGGGTCCTGAAAGTAGCCCGCATAGCCGCCCCAAAACGTGTCTTGGGCGGGCTTTACGATGAGCGCACCGCCGTTCCCGGCCTGCGCCATCACCGCGTCCACTTCGGCCTTGGATGCAACGTTATGCCCCAGGGAAAATTCGGTAGCACTGGCCGCCGCCGGAGGCAGCCCGGAATCGCGGGCAAGGCTTTTCCTGGGCCAGACGGCGAGCCGGAGGCCGGCTTGCAGCTCGAAGAAAGCGACCGCCCCATGCTCGAATTCCTGTCCGATGATGCCTTCGGTCTTCAGCCCGAGGCCGTCGCGGTAGAACCGCAGGGCTCTTTCCAGATCGTCGACGCCGAGCGTGACGAGCGTGATGCGGGGCTTCATGCGCTGGTCCTCCACGAGTCATAGGCTTGCCGCGAACCTCGTTCGCCTTGAATTTCTTTTGCGGCCCGCCGAAAGGGAACGCTCAAGGCGCTGATCTGCGCGGCCAACGCAATGCTCTGCGGCGGGCCTGCACAATGGTGAAAGATGGTACGGCGATTCCGGCCCGTCCGCAGCAGCTAAAGTCAGCCGTTTTTCACATGGGATCTCAACCTCCGTGTAGCTCCCTTGGGAAGCAGCGTCAACTGCACCAACAACCTACCTTTTACAATTTTGCCGGTCGTCATGCGACAGAGCAAGACTAGCGCTTTTTCGGGAATACGCGAGATAGGCTGGCTATGATCTGCGGTATGAGGCGCCCAATGGCGTAATCCATGCGGCTGAGCCAGGTCAATTTCATGTCCGGCAGCGATGAAAACCTGCGCCGCGGTTCAAGCCCGCTGAGACGGCGGTAAGAGTAATCATTCATTCGTTCATACAGGATTGCAGCCTCCGTACCCGGCTCAGATATGCGTGCCGGGGCCGGCGGCGGCAGCGGGATCTTTTCGCGTAAGTAATAGACCTTGACGCTCACGTCGCCCATACCTTCCGCGTGCTCAGTGCGGCTCTCTACGCGTTCCCCGTCCAAGCCACCGCTAAGCTGATAGTAGGTGTCGGTCATCAAAATGTAATCTTTGATCGTGATGGAGTTCTTCAGAAGGCGATGGATCAAGATCACGCTCTCGCCGGCCAGCTCCAAGAACTGCCCGACTTTCTTTATCACTACCTCGCCGTGATGCAGTACAGCCTTGAGATGCAGCTTGTCGATGCTGCGGCAGGCGGGGCAACCGCAGGTGTTGCAGCCGATCAGTGCGCGTTCCTTGGTTCTGAATGCATCAAAGAATTCCGTGACCTGTTTGAGGACGGTTCGGGCAGCCATGCGCTGATCGCCTTCGACAGTCGCGTAAAGAAACACCGCGTCGCCTTCCAGTTTTGCGATGGTCAGGGGGTGTTCAGATTGGGTAATCACGGCTTCCAGCAAGTCGCTGATGATGGTCTCGGCATGCAGGAGACTCGTGGTGTGCAGCATCACGAAGCGGGTGTAACCGCTAATGTCCGCTATGACAAGGCAGGACGATTTGATCTCCATGCGAGCCAATTCTATGAATTAATTGCCGGTGTTGTTGCGTGCCGCCGAACGTTGGCGCTAACCGGCCGAAGCAACGGGCGAAGCCCGCTTGCGAAGGTCCGAGTTCAGCGCGCGGTTCGGCTTCATGCCGCCTCAAGCATGAACTCGACTTTCACGGCTTCGTACGGGAACTCGATCTGCCCCGATTCGGTTCGATCTAGCACGCCCGCCAGGAGCAGCGCTGTAACATCCGAGTGAACTGCCTTCACGTCTCTGCCAACTCTACGCGCAGCCTCCCGGATCGAGACGGGGCCCGCACCGCAAAGCGCCTTTAAGATCTCCCACCTCTTGGCGGTGAGTACCCGCCAAAGTAGTTCCGGCGTAGCGAAAGAGATGCGAGCCGACTTCTGCGGTTTGCCCGATTTGACAGCGGCAAGCGCGTCGGCCATTGCCGCCTCAGGCGTGCGGACGTCAAGTATTACGGTCTTCATGCATGAACCTCCGGATATCGCGGTCAAAGCCGGCGAAGAGCCTGTCGAGTGACAAGAACCGGTAGCGAGCCTCCCGGTCCAGCGTGTGCCGACGGTCGCCCTTACCGGACTCATTGTCGTAGCGCAGAACGCAGACCCCATCGACCACAAAGGCCAGCCGGTACTTGTACGAATGCGCCGAGCTCTCCAAAGGACGCGAAACTTCCCGGACGACGATCTCCGCAAAGGATGAATCAGTGTACGCGACGCGTGTTTGAGTCAGCAGCAGGGCCTTCACGCTTCGCAGTGTGCCACTGGATGCGAAGTGCTGTCAATGCCTCCAACACAGGAGATGCAGCTTGATGAGGCCTAGACAGAATGGCTTGCCGATGAATTGACGCGCCCCGCCTACTTGGTATCGTGGATTGCCGTTCATGTAAGCTCCGTGCCGATCATAGTTACTACTTCTTTCGATGACGGCGACGCTTTTCTGATCCGCGTCGCAAAAAGCGCACGGTTTTGGTGAGCGGCGGGTCGCTACGCTATTCAATTGTGGCACGCGCGTCCGGCCCGCCCAAGCGACCTATAGTTGGGCGGCGCTACCTCACTCTGTCTTCCTTCTGTGCGAAATAACAACGTAAACACCGAGGAAGATGGAAAGACAGCCAAGGCCGACTAATATTGGAACTCCCCAAGCCACGAATTGGTCCGTGGGTATCGGGTTGCCTGCACGACCGAATTTCACTGTGTCTGCCTGCAGGAATGGGAGCAGGCGAAACTGAAGGATCGCCGCCGCGAGAAACTCTATGACTGAGCCCCCGATAAGACCCATGACTCGGAACTTTATAGACTTATTCATATGCAGGTTCCGTGTCGATCAAAGTTACTGTTGCTTTCGATGATTACGATGTTCTTCCTGGCCGCGTTGCAAAAAAGCCCAACGCGATAATCAGCGGCGCGCTCTTTGCGTCCGCTGGATTTATTTGTTGGCCGTTTCCAATTTTCTTTTAAAGCCTCTATATGGTACAAATTCGTAACCTAATGTTCTATAGAAACGACACGCCTCTGTGCGTTCCGCTTCAGTAACGAAGATTACTTGACAACAATCGATTTCAATGGCGACTTCTTCTAATTTTCGCATGAGACCAGATCCAACACCGCTTCGGCGTTGATTCATATGGACGATCAAATCCTCAACTACCATAAACGGTTTGCAGTCTCCGTAAAGCTCCCAGCAAATAACACCCATGCCGAATCCAATTAGCTTTTCGTTCTGTTTTGCAGCCAAAAGGACGTAAGCTGGGTTATTTGATATCTTCGAAAAAGAGCTTTTCATCCTTTCAATTGACGATACTTCCCCCCAGAATTGCGTGAACAATTCCGCAAGTGAGGGTAGATCATCTTTAGTTAATCTCGTGATATTCACAATTGCATCTCTTTGGCCATTCGGGATAGGGAGAAGCCTCGCAGCTCCCCCCCTCCCACACCACCGTACGAACGGGTCACCGCGGCATCAGCGCGAACACACCCCAGCCCAGGTATTCACGCGTGTAACTGGCGTAGCGCTCGGGATCCGAGGTCAGTTTGGCTCGAACATCTTTCGCGAACTCGTCGTCGGGATTGGCTTCAAGCCATCGGCGCATGGTGAGCCATTTGGCCGCCTCGTATCTGTCCCAGCCGTCTTGGTCAGCCAGAACCATTTCAACGACGTCGTAGCCAAGGTGGCCGAAAGACGCGAGAAGTTCTGGAAGCATGAGAAAGTCGGAGATTGAGTTGGCAAGACACCCCCTGGCTACATCTTCCGTCGGCGGTAACTGCCGCCAGTAGGGCTCGCCGATGAGGATGATCCCTCCGGTGCGCAGGCTCCGCGCCAAAAGCTCGATAGTGCCGACGATTCCCCCGGCGATCCAAGTGGCACCGACACAGGCTGCCACACTGGCCTTCTCGTCAGAGACATAGCCGGCAGCATCGCCATGGATGAACTTGACTTGATCGGCGACGCCGAGTTCTTCAGCACGGAGTTTCGCTTGCTCGGTGAACAACTGGCTCATGTCGATGCCGGTGCCGATGACTCCGTAATCGCGTGCCCAGGTGCACAGCATCTCCCCCGAACCGCTGCCGAGGTCGAGCACTCGGGCCCCCGATTCCAGACGCAGCGCCGCGCCGAGAGTGGCGAGCTTTTCGGGTGTGATCGGGTTGTGGATGCGGTGAGCACTCTCAGTGATGTTGAATATCCGTGGGATGTCCACTGTGGAAAATTTCCTTACGGGTGTGAATAAATTCGGTCACGGCCCAACGCGCCGTTCAGCGGCGCGCCGCCCCGGACACAAATCGAACGCGCGCTGCTTATCGGCGTGTCCGTTCTCCAACGCAGGGTTGGGCGTCGCTACTGTCGCACTGGACAACCTGTTGTCAAAGATGTACAGTAACGCGTACATCTCTGGAGCCTTTTTATGGATGCGATTACCTACACTACGGTTCGTGCAAACCTCGCCAGCGCCATGGACCGCGTTTGCGACGACCACGAGCCCTTGATCATTACCCGCAATGGAGAACAGTCCGTCGTTATGCTCTCGCTCGAAGACTACAAGGCGCTGGAGGAAACAGCCTACCTCTTGCGCACCCCCGCCAATGCCAAGCGCATTCTCGCTGCCGTCGCACAACTGAACGCCGGTAAAGGAGTTGAGCGGAAGCTGGCGAAGTGAAGCTGATCTTTGCTGATGCTGCATGGGAAGACTACCTATATTGGCAGAAGCAAGACAAGCGCATGGTCGAGCGAATCAACAAGCTGATACGAGAGACACAGCGCGAGCCCTTCGCAGGAGTTGGCAAACCCGAAGCACTGAAGCATGCCCTTTCAGGATTTTGGTCACGCCGTATTACAGATGAGCATCGCATGGTGTATCGCATAGAGGGTGATGCATTGATGATTGCTCAGTTGCGTTTTCACTACTGAGACGCCCAATCGGGATAGGAAGAAGCCTCCCGGCTCCTCCCTCCCACACCACCGGACGTACGGGTCACGTATCCGGCGGTTCGATGAATTGAATTCCTACCGTGATGCAAGTTTCGGCAGTCCCGAGTTCGCGAAGAAGCGGCTTCACGTATGCCGCACAGGACGCACGTTTGCTTAGTATTTGTCGGTGACATTGTTCGCGCGGTCTAACGTTCGAATTGTGCGGCGCCGACAGGCGTCCGCACCGGCACGCGCCGATCTTGCGCGCGTCCGGTGCACTGTGGTGTTAGGCGCCGGCGCTTGAAGGAACGACGCCGTATTGTGCGAGAACACGCCTTGCCTCCTCGGGCCCTCTTGCCACATGAGCATGCATCCCCAGTTTCACCGCCGCATCAATGTTCCGCAATCCGTCATCCAGAAACAGGACGTCCGACGGTGAGAGGCCCATTCCTTCGAGCGCGACCAGGAAGGCCCCGGTGGCGGGTTTCAAACATCCAATCTGGTGTGACAGATACGTCTGGTCGAACCGGTCCACTAATCCCATTGCCCGGATCTTGTCCCAATGCACCGCACTCGTGTTGCTCAGCGCGGCCACGTGATAGGTGCCCGGTATTTCATCCAACAGCTGCAGCGCACCTGGCAAGAGCCCCGTCGGCCAGTTGCAGAAATCCTGCAGGAAGCAGTCGGCGGTGACTGGCAATCTGAGTTCCGCTACGACGCCAGCTGCGAACGCTGCCGCATCTATCTTCCCGGTTTCGTGTGCCACGACCGACGGCGATGCGATCCACATTGCGTGGAGAGCTTCGTGCTGGGGCTCCACGCCGAGCAGCTTTGCCATAGACGGCACCCCGTCGAGCGCCACAAGCACCCCACCAATATCGAAGAGAATGCCCGCGATCTTGTGGCTCATGAACTGAGTGCGCCTAACGAAGTCGCCCCCTAAAAAGGGCTGTATAAAACCCCAAAGGCGGGGTCTAGCACGGTCAGCCTACGCTTAAGTCTTTGATTCCTCAATTACGTCAACCGGAATAGGCACCTGTACGTTCGCACAGAATCGCAGCTACCAGGGGACACCATGCCCGAACCTCGCCTGCTCGACCAGGTGCGTGACCGGTTGCGCGTGAAGCACTACAGCATGCGCACGGAGGACGCTTACCTGCATTGGATACGTCGTTTCATTTTCTTTCACGGCAGGACGCATCCGCGGGAGATGGGCGGGCCCCAGGTCGAAACGTTTCTGTCGCACCTCGCCACCGTCGGTCGCGTGGCCGCCTCGACACAAAATCAAGCATTGTCTGCATTGTTGTTTCTGTATCGCGAGGTGTTGCAGGTCGATCTGCCGTGGATAGATGGCGTGGTGCGTGTGCGCGGGGTACTGAGCCCATTTGACCGCATCGATCTAGGCGCCCAAAAAGCGGAATTCGGTTTCCGGCTTTCTGCCGCTGACTATTTCCGCTATCGCCGCGCCCGAACCGCAGGCCATGGTCCAGCCGAGGGTGCCGTGGCCAGTGTTGAGGTACAGATTGGGATAGCGCGTGCGGCCGATGCAGGGCACGCCGCCGGGCGTTGCCGGGCGCAGGCCGGCCCAGAACTGCGCGTGTTCCGGCCGGCCGGCTTTCGGGAACAGCTCGAAGCTGCGGCGAACGATGGCGCGGCAGCGAGCTTCGTTGATCGAAGTATCGTAACCGGTGAGTTCGGCTGTGCCGGCCACGCGCAGCCGGTCGCCGAGGCGCGACATCACCAGCTTGTGGCCGCTGTCGCTCAGGCTGATGCGCGGCGCCACGTCGCCTTCGGCGAGCGGGATGGTGATGGAATAGCCTTTCAGCGGATAGACCGGAATCGATATGCCGATCGGGCGCAGCAGCAGGGGGCTGTAGCTGCCCAGTGCCATCACGTAGGCATCGGCCGCCAGGGTCGCACCGGTGCTCAATACCACAGCAGCCACGCGTCCGCCTGCGGCCTCGATGCGCGCCACGCTGCTGCCATAGCGGAACTGCACGCCCTGCGCCGCGCAAAGCCGCGCCAGCTGCTGCGTGAACTGGTGCGCGTCGCCCGACTCGTCCGCCGCGGCGTGCACGCCCCCGGCGATGTGCCCGGCGCGCTCGACCAGCGCCGGCTCCAGCGCCACGCATTCGTCCGCGCTCAGCACGCGCAAGTCGATGCCGTGCATTTTTTCCAGGGCAGCGGCCGCAACCGCCTCCTCCAGTGCCTGGCGGCCTTCGTAGATGCTCAGGATGCCGCGCGTCTGCTGCTCGTACTGAATGCCGGTTTCGGCGCGCAGTGCGTGCAACTTGAGCCGGCTGTAGCGGTTGATCGCGGCGATCTGCGCCGCATTGGCGCGCGTGCGCGCGGGCAGGCACTCGCGCAGGAAGGCGAGGCCCCAGGTCCACTGGTAGGGGTCGGCGCGCAGGCGGAACAGCATCGGCGCGTCCGCGCGCCCCAGCCATTTGAGCACTTGCTTCGGCGTCCCCGGATTGGCCCAGGGTTCGGAGTGGCTGATGGAAATCTGCCCGCCATTGGCGTAGCTGGTTTCCATCGCGGCCGCATCCTGGCGGTCGATGAGCGTGACCTCATGCCCGGCGCGGGCCAGATACCAGGCGCTGGTCACGCCGACCACGCCGGCGCCCAATACGGCTATTTTCATGTCGAGGGTGAATTAAAGCGCCGCAGGCTTTTGACGCAGCCCGGCCTGCACCACGTACCGGGCTAGGTGGCCCGACAAGCGCTCAGCCGGGGTAAGCGACCACTTCCTGGCGCTGCTCGCCCAAACCCTGGATGCCCAGATTCATCACGTCGCCTGGCTTCAGCCACACCGGTTCGGGTTTCCGGCCCATGCCCACCCCGGGCGGCGTGCCGGTGGTGATGATATCGCCCGGCAACAGTGTCATGTACTGGCTGCAGTAGGACACCAGTTTGGCAACGCCGAAAATCATGGTGCGCGTATTGCCCTTTTGCATGCGCCGGCCGTTCACATCCAGCCACATGTCCAGGTTCTGGGGATCGCGGATCTCGTCGGTGGTCACTAGCCAGGGACCGATAGGCCCGAAGGTATCGCAACCCTTGCCCTTGTCCCACTGGCTGGACTGCAGCTGGAAGCCGCGCTCGGATATGTCGTTGATGATGCAATAACCGGCAACATGGTCCAGCGCCTTGTCCTCGGACACGTACTGCGCCTTCTTGCCGATGACCACACCCAATTCGACTTCCCAGTCGAGTTTGGTCGAATTGCGCGGTACGACGACCTTGTCGTTCGGGCCGTTGATCGAAGTCGTGGCCTTCATGAACACGATGGGCTCGGGCGGGAAGGCCATGTTCACTTCCTGAGCATGGTCGGCGTAATTCAGGCCAATGGCGATGAACTTGGAAATCCCGACATAGGGCACGCCCAGACGCGGTTCGCCCTTTACCAGCGGCAGCGTCTCGGCCTTGATTTTGCGCAGCTTCGCCAGACCCGCCGGCGAAATCGTCCCTTGGTCGATTTGCTCCACCACGGCGGACAGCTCGCGGATGTTGCCCTGGGCATCGATCATGCCCGGCTTCTCGAAGCCATTCTTACCGTAACGACAAAGTTTCATGTTTTCTCCGTATCAGGGAACCCGGACTCAAACCAAAAAAGCAGGGTATTTCACTCAGGAATTTCGAGTATTTTACTTAGCAATTGGCAAATTCCCAACTATTTCCGGGAAAATTTGCGCGTTCCTCCAGTATTCCTGGCTACGACGGAGAATCAAGCCGCGATCATAGCCTCAGGGCGGGAGAGTGTCGCTTCTGCGCGCCAAAAGTCCCGCGCAGGCGTCAAATCGTCATGCCGCCGTCCACGGAGAAGGTGGTCCCGGTGGCAAAGCTGGACTCGTCCGAAGCGAGGTAGACGAACAGCGGCACCATGTCCTCGACCGTACCCAAGCGGCCCATGGGCTGGCGCGCGATGAAGTCCTTGCGCGCCTGCACCGGGTCGGGCAGTGCGTTGATGCGCTCCGCCAGCGAGGGTGTGTCGATGGTTCCCGGGCAGACCGCATTGCAGCGCACGCCCTGCTTGACGTAATCGGCCGCAATCGACTTGGTCAGGCCTATCACCGCAGCCTTGGAAGTCCCGTACACACAGCGATTGGGCAGGCCCTTGATGCTCGAGGCGATGGACGCCATATTGATAATCGAGCCGCTATTTTTCGCCAGCATGCCCGGCAGAAACGCGCGTGATACCAGATACATGGAGCGCACATTCACGTTCATGCTGAAATCCCAGTCCGCGGGCGCACAATCGAGGACGCTGCCGTGGTGCACATAGCCGGCACAATTAAGCAGCACGTCGACCGTGCCGACCTCCGCGGCAAGATTCGCGATGGCCAGCTCGTCGGTGGCGTCCAGCTGGCGCGTGCTTATGCCGGCGACGCCGTCGAGTTCGTCCAACAGCCCCGATTTAAGGTCAGTTGCCCAGACTTTCGCGCCTTCGCGCGCGAATGCGAGGGCTGCAGCCTTGCCCATGCCCTGCCCCGCAGCCGTGATAAATGCCGTCTTGCCTGTCAGCCTTGCGCTCATTGAATTTCCCCTTAGTCGCGCGAATCATACGCGCAAAAAATAAAGCAACCAAAAGCCAGCCGTGTTGTTGCGACGCAGCATAGCAATGTCCCTGCCCGCGCGCAATAGGATAAGCACATAATTGGTCCGACCACTTGACCAAAGTCGAAGGCCGCGGCTATGCTTCCCTTCTCGATCGCGCTTCCCCCACCGACCAATTTCCATGCCGCTGCAAACCGTAGAGCCGCGCCGCCTGTACCGCCAGATCGCCGATCAGATCAGCGTGCTGATCAGCGACGGCGAATACACGGCCGGCTCGCGACTGCCGCCGGAGCGCAATCTGGCGAAACAACTCGGTGTCTCCCGGCCCTCGGTGCGCGAGGCGCTGATCGCGCTTGAAGTCGAGGGCCTGCTCGACGTGCGCGTGGGTTCAGGAATCTATGTCACCCAGCCGGGAAAACGGCACCGGCGCGACGCCCTCCAGGGCGCTTCGGGGCCCTTTGAAGTGATACACGCGCGCTGGCTGATCGAGAGCGAGTGCGCAGCCTTGGCGGCGAAGAACGCAAACCCGGAACACGTCCGCGCAATACGCGCGGCTCACGCCGGCGTGATCAAGGAAAGCAAACACGATCACAACCCGCTCGCCGCGGACCGCTTGTTCCATGTAAGCATAGCCGAGGCGAGCGGCAACAGCGCGCTGGTGCTGGTGGTGCAGACGCTGTGGGACCAGCGCATGGGGCCGCTGTACCGCAGCCTGGAGCGCAAGCTCGAGTACCCGAGGATGGCGGCCGAAACGGTGCGCGAGCACCAGGCGATCGTCAGCGCGATACTGCGGCGCGATCCGCGCGCAGCGCGCAGCGCGATGCGGCGGCATATGAACCAGACACACAATCGATACATCAAGGAATGGAGCGCAGGCAGCTGACCATGGCGGCAGTCAATCTCAAAGGCGTGTTCAAGTCCTTCGGCTCCACCCGTGTCGTGCACGGCGTTGACATTGCAATTGCCGACGGAGAATTCTGCGTGCTGGTCGGGCCTTCGGGCTGCGGCAAGTCGACTTTGCTGCGCATGATCGCAGGCCTGGAGGAGATTTCCGGCGGCGAGATCGAGATCGGCGGGCGCGTGGTCAACAATATGCAGCCGAAGGAGCGCGACATCGCCATGGTGTTCCAGAACTATGCGCTCTATCCGCACATGACCGTGTTCGACAACATGGCGTTCTCGATGAAGCTCGCCGGCGAAACCCGCGAAAAAATGCGCCAGCGCGTCGAGGTAGCGGCGAACATCCTCGGGCTGATGGAGTACCTGGAGCGCTACCCGCGTCAGCTCTCGGGCGGCCAGCGCCAGCGCGTGGCCATGGGCCGCGCCATCGTGCGCGATCCGCAGGTGTTCCTGTTCGACGAGCCGCTGTCCAATCTGGATGCAAAACTGCGGGTGCAGATGCGCACCGAGATCAAGGAGTTGCACCAGCGGCTCACCACCACCTCCATCTACGTCACCCACGACCAGATCGAAGCCATGACCATGGCTGACAAAATCGTGGTGATGAACGCCGGAAAGACCGAACAGATCGGTACGCCGCTGGAACTCTACGACAACCCGGCCAACCTGTTCGTCGCCGGTTTCATCGGTTCGCCGGCGATGAATTTCCTCAAAGGCAGGCTGGTCACGGGCGCGACCGGCATGCAGGTGCAGATGGCCGACGGACTGTTGCTGCCGGCGCCCGACTCGGCAGCCCTGGAAGGGCGCGAGGTGGTCGTGGGCGTGCGCCCCGAACACCTTTCCGTCCGGTCCGACGGGGTGCAGGCCGAAGTCATCGTAGTCGAACCCACAGGCGCCGACACGCAGATCTTCTGCAAGCTGGGCGGCGCCGACGTCGTTGCAGTGGTGCGCGAGCGCCACGAGTTCAAGCCGGGCAAGGCGATACGCTTGTATCCGGAACTTACCTTCCTGTTTGATCCATCAAACGGGGCGAGACTGTAGCACCAACCCAAAGGAGGCGTACCCATGAGCAATATCGATCGTCGCAATTTCTTGAAAATGTCCGCTGGCCTCGCCGCCGGCCTCACCGCCGGCGACGTGCTCGCCCAGGGCAAAAAAGCGGGCGCCGCGCCGGCGCTCAACCTGAAACCCGAAAAAGGCGCCAAGCTGCGCGTGTTGCGCTGGAAGCGTTTCGTGGCCGGCGACGAAGACGCATTCATGGCCAACACGAAGCGATTCACGCAGAAGACCGGCGTCGAGGTACGCGTGGACAACGAGGGCTGGGAAGACGTGCGCCCCAAGGCCGCGGTCGCGGCCAACGTCGGTTCGGGGCCGGACCTGATCTATGGCTGGTTCGACGATCCGCACCAGTACCCGGACAAGCTGATCGATCTCTCGGACGTCGGCAACTACCTAGGCGCCAAGTACGGCGGCTGGTTTCCGGTGGCGGAAACCTATGGCAAGCGCGCGGGCAAATGGATCGGCATCCCGCTCGGCGCCGCAGGCGCGACCTTCGTGCACCGCATCAGCCACATGCAGGCCGCAGGCTTCAAGGAGTTCCCGAAGGATTTGAAAGGCTTCCTCGAGCTGTGCAAGGCGATGAAAGCGAAAAATACGCCGGCGGGCTTTGCGCTCGGCAACGCGGTCGGCGACGGCAATTCCTGGGTGCACTGGCTGGTGTGGGCGCATGGCGGCAAGATGGTGGACGCGAAGAACAACGTCGTGATCAACAGCCCGGAAACCATCAAGGCGCTGGAGTACGCCAAAGAGCTGTACGCCACCTTCGTGCCGGGCACCCTGTCCTGGCTGGACCCGAACAACAACAAGGCGTTCGTCGACGGACAGGTAAGCATCACCAACAACGGCATTTCGATCTACTACGCGGTGAAGACCTCGACCGACGCGAAGGTCAAGGAGATGCTCTCCGATATCGGGCACGCCAACTACCCGATCGGACCCTCGGGCAAGCCGACTGAGCTGCACCTGATGTCACAGGCGTTCGCGTTCAAGTACTCGAAGTTCCCGAACGCGGCGAAGGCATACATCGCCTTCATGATGGAAAAGGAGCAGTACGAACCGTGGCAGCAGGCGGCGATCGGCTACATCACGCACCCGCTCAAAGCCTACGACTCCAACCCGATCTGGACCGTCGATCCGAAGCACACACCCTACCGCGACTGCGTCAGGAACATGACGGCACACAGCCACGCCGGGACGCTCGGCTACGCTTCGGCCGCGGCGATGGCGGACTTCATCCTGGTCAACATGGTCGCGGAAGCGGCGAGCGGATCGAAGACGCCGAAAGAGGCCGCTGAGCGCGCCGAAAAGCGCGCACAACGCTACTACAAGGTCTGATTCGGGCAGGCTTCCGGCCTGCCTGGGTCCAGCGCCGGGACGAACGCACGGCCACCAGCCGGCGTCTATCCCGGGGCTACCCTTGCCTCCATGTCGCTCAGCCGTTTCTTCGACAACCGCAACGTCCTCGGGCCGCTGTTCATGCTGCCCGCGGCGGCGCTGCTTATCGTCTTCCTCACCTACCCGCTCGGCCTGGGCACCTGGCTGGGCTTCACCGACGCCAAGATAGGCCGGACCGGCCAATGGGTTGGCCTGGAGAACTTCGAGTACCTGTTTGGCGACTCGGTCGCGCGCCTGTCGCTGTTCAACACGCTGTTCTACACCGCGGTGGCGAGCACGATCAAGTTCGGACTCGGGTTGTGGCTCGCGCTGCTGCTCAACCGCGAGCTGCCGTTCAAGTCGTTCGTGCGCGCGGTCGTGCTGCTGCCCTTCATCGTGCCGACCGCGCTCTCCGCGATTGCCTTCTGGTGGATCTACGACGCGCAGTTCTCGGTCGTGAGCTGGGTCCTGGTGAAAATGGGCCTGATCGACACCTACATCAATTTCCTCGGCGAGCCCTGGCTTGCCCGCATATCGACCATCATCGCCAATGTCTGGCGCGGCGTACCCTTCGTCGCGATCACCTTGCTCGCCGGCCTGCAGACAATCTCGCCCTCGCTGTACGAGGCGGCGTCCCTTGACGGCGCGAGCGAGTGGCAGAAGTTCTGGTATGTCACGCTGCCGATGCTGACGCCGATCATCGCCGTGGTGATGACCTTCTCCGTGTTGTTCACTTTCACCGATTTTCAGCTGATCTACGTCCTCACCCGCGGCGGGCCGCTCAACGCGACGCACCTGATGGCGACACTCGCGTTCCAGCGCGGCATACCGGGCGGCGCGCTCGGCGAAGGTGCGGCGATCGCCATCGCGATGGTGCCGTTCCTGCTGGCGGCGATATTGTTTAGCTACTTCGGTCTCCAGCGCCGCGCCTGGCAGCAGGGAGGATCGGACAAGTGAGCGAAAAGCAGGCTTCCGCAGGCGGCATGGACTACCTCGAGTCGCTGCCGCGACGCTGGGTGACCGTGTATATTCCCCTGCTCGTGTTCCTGTTCGTGCTGCTGTTTCCGTTCTACTGGATGGGAATGACGGCGTTCAAACCGAATGCGGAGTTGGTTTCCAGCGCCGCCAATCCGTTCTGGATCGTCCATCCGACGCTCGCGAATTTCGAAAAGCTGCTGTTCAATACGCAGTATCCGCAGTGGATGTGGAACACCGTCCTGATCTCGGTGGTGTCGACGGTGGTTTCGCTGGCCGCGAGCGTGTTTGCGGCATACGCGATCGAACGACTGCGCTTTCGCGGCGCCAGGCAGACCGGGCTGGCGATTTTTCTTGCTTACCTGGTGCCGCCGAGCATACTTTTCATTCCGCTTGCCGCGATCGTGGTGAACCTCGGCCTGTTCGACACGCGCTGGGCGCTGATCCTGACTTATCCGACGTTCCTGATTCCGTTTTGCACCTGGCTGCTGATGGGCTACTTCCGCTCCATCCCGTACGAGCTCGAGGAGTGCGCGCTGATCGACGGCGCGA
>CAKKSJ010000127.1 GCA_919902965.1 Burkholderiales bacterium | reverse complement strand
GTATCCAGATGGGCCAGGATAAGGATACCGGCGCGGCCATCGCCGGTTGCACGGTTGCTGATGTGCAGCAGCGGGCCGGTCGTGTCTCCCAGCGAACTCAAGTGCGCAGCCAGCCCCGCGGCCTTGGCGTGTTGCTCCACCATGGCGACCATGGCGGCAATATCCTGA
This sequence comes from Burkholderiales bacterium, assembly GCA_919902965.1. Classification (GTDB taxonomy): domain Bacteria; phylum Pseudomonadota; class Gammaproteobacteria; order Burkholderiales; family SG8-39; genus 2-12-FULL-64-23. The sequence goes on along the minus strand of CAKKSJ010000127.1, from coordinate 2,088 downwards.
GGCGAACTCGAAGGAGATTCGCAGCGTATCCAGGTCCGGATGCCTTCGGCAATCTGCGCTGCGGTCGGTGTGGTCGGCATGGATCTTCCTCGATGTGTCCTGCAGTGGGCAAAGAACGGCTAAAAAAGAACAATTAAATAGGCAGGTGCCTGCGCGCCTTGCGCAACAATATACCGCAGTTCTTCCTCGCGACAACCGGGGGTTTGCCGCCGACTATTACGCAGAGGGTTTGTGCTGCGCGCCGCGGCGCTCGGCGAGACGGCGCAGCCGTTCGATCACCGGTCCAAGGCGCCCGCTCAGGCGGCTCCAGTCGATCGCGTCGAGGGCGTTCTTGACCAGCAAGCCGAGTTCTGTGTCGCCGTCTATGCTGAGGCGGCGGGAGAAGAACAGGGTGTCCGGATCTTCCAGGCGGCGCGCGAGGCGATAGAAATCCCAGGCACAGGCGCGGATGGTGACTTCGGGCGCGCGCCGCGGCGCAGGCAGGAATCCAAACGGGGAAAGGCGGATGCGGCCATCCAGTCCGGCGTCGCTCACCTGGATCGAAACGATGCGGCCCATCAGGCGTTGTTTTGTATCCTGGTCCAGCGTCGGCAGGAACAAAAGATTGAGGCTCGCGCACAGCACGGCCGAAGGCGGCCATTGCGGCAGGCGGCTGACCAGGCCGGCGAGACGCGCGGGCAGCAGCGGGACGGATTGCGGCGCGTTCAATTTGCTGTCCGGTATTCCATGCCGGGCACGCCATGCCAGTAACCATTGCACGGCGGCGCGACACGCAGGTTTTCGAGAGAAGCGCCGGGACGCCCGGCGCAGCGCTCGCGGAAGCTTTCGATGATCGCCATCATGTCGCGCGACTGCGGCGAGATGCGTACGATATCGACTTCTAGATCGCGCAACTCCTCTATCGAATCCGACAGGTCGTAGACCAGCGCCGATTGCGTCTGGGTGCCGTTCAGCGTCAGAAAAGCTTCTTTGTCGCGCGTCTGCAGTGCGAGGCCGTCGGCGTCATCCAGGCAGCGGAACTGGCAGTCGTCCTTGGGCAGGTTATGGTGGCGCGCAGTGAAGCAGCGCGCCGAAAAGGCGAGCGGCATGCGGCCGTAGGCGAACACCTCGGTTTCGACGCCGGCCGGTCGCGCCGCCTGCAATTCGCGCAGCGTTTCGCGCGAAAGTTCCAGCGGCAGCACGTAGCGGCTCGCCCCCAGTTTGGCGAACCAGGCCAGGGTTTCATTGTTGTAGATGTTCAGATGCGGCCCGGCAATGAAAGGCGCGCGGCCGGCGAGCAGGCGCACCGCGCCCATTTCATTGGCCTCGACGCCGAATTCACCGTTCGCGGCGATGCGACGCAGGGTCTTTAAATCGGATTCGGATTCGATCAAGGCCTGCGAGGACAGCACCACTTGCTTGCCGCTTGCGGCGAGATCGCTCGCCAGGCCCAGCCAGTCTTCCAAACGCAGATTGTGCCGGCGCGAACACACGACTTCGCCGAGGTAGACGATGTCGACGCCGGACGCGGCGACCCTGGCGTAGAACTCCATCAACGCCTCGCGCGTCCAGTAATACAGCACTGGGCCCAGGCTGAGCTTCATTTCCATTTCCGGTGATAGGCGCCGAGCGTGTGCTGCTGGCCTTCGGCCACGCGCGCAAGGCCGTTCTCCCAGTCGGCGTGGATGGAAAAGCGCTCGGGATTCTGCGCAAGCGCATCGATGGCCGCGCGCCAGATGCGCGTCACTGCGGCCACATAGGCGGGGCTGCGCTGGCGGCCCTCGATTTTGATCGCCGCGATGCCGATGTTCACGAGTTCCGGCAGCAAGGCCATGGCATTGAGGCTGGAGGGCTCTTCGATGGCGTAGTGCGTCTCTCCCGCCACATCGAAACGGCCTTTGCACAGGGTCGGGTAACCGGCGTTCTCGCCTGGGGCAAAGCGGTCGATCAGAATTCCGTTCAGCCTGGCGTCCAGCGTTTCGCCACGCTTCTCCCAGCGCACCGCCTTGGCGGGGGAGCACACGCCGCGGGTATTGGGCGATTCCCCGGGGACATAGGACGACAGGGCGCAGCGTCCCTCGACCATAACGCACAGGCTGCCGAAACCGA
>CAKKSJ010000126.1 GCA_919902965.1 Burkholderiales bacterium | reverse complement strand
GGCCAGAAGACCAGCGCCGGCTGGTACGACTACAAGCCGGGCGACCGCAAGCCCTATCCGTCGCAGCTCGTGAACGACATGATCATCAAGCACTCCGGGGACATCAAGGTGAAGCGGCGCAAGGTCAGTGACCAGGAAATCGTCGAGCGGCTGCTGTATTCGATGGTCAACGAGGCCGCGCGCATTCTGGCGGAGGGTATTGCGCAAAGGGCTTCGGATATCGACATGGTGTATCTCACCGGCTATGGCTTCCCGCTGCACCGCGGCGGCCCCATGTTCTATGCCGACAGCGTCGGCCTGCCCAATGTGGTCGCGGCAATGAAGAAGTACTCCAAGGGCCGTCATGGCGAATTCTGGAAACCGGCGCCGCTGCTGGCCAAGCTCGCGAAGAAAGGGAAGACGTTCAATTGAGCTGCTTTGTGTCCGGCGCATTCGATCGCGCCCTTTGTTGTAGTAATACTTGGAGCTTGCGCGGACGGCGGCCCGTCCGCGCGGATCGTCGATTGTGCACGGACGATGAACCCGTCCGTGCACAATCGACGATCTTATATAAAAGCAAACCTCAGGCCGTTTTTGCTTTTAACCAGAACCGTGTTTTTTGAACGGATGCGCTTTTCATCCGTTCAAAAAACACGGTTGGCGCGCGTAGCGCGCAAGTCTGTTCGTCGCCATGCGACGGTATTTGATACGCCGTGCGTAGTACGCATCTAGAAGCTTTTTCAGGAGATCATCATGACTGACGCCGTAATCGTTTCCACCGCACGCACCGGCCTGGCCAAATCCTGGCGCGGCGCCCTCAACATGACCCATGGCGCGACCATGGGCGGCCATGTGGTCAGGCATGCAATCGAGCGCGCCAAAATCGACCCCGCCGAAGTCGAGGACGTGCTCATGGGCTGTGCGACGCCCGAAGGAGCGACCGGCGCCAACATCGCGCGCCAGATCGCGCTGCGCGCCGGCTGCCCGGTGACCACCGCGGGCGCGACCGTGAACCGCTTCTGCTCCTCCGGCCTGCAGACCATCGCCATGGC
>CAKKSJ010000125.1 GCA_919902965.1 Burkholderiales bacterium | reverse complement strand
ACATCGAGGAAGTCGCCGCGAAAACCCCGGAGAAAATCCACAAGGTATTCGTCGACCCCGAAACCGGACTCAAAGACGCCGAAGCCGACAAGGTTGCGGCGCAGATCGGCATTCCGCCGGCATCGCTGCCGCAGGCGCGCGCGGTGCTGCAGGCCCTGTACCAGGCGTTCTGGGATACCGACGCGAGCCTGGCCGAGATTAACCCGCTGGTGCTCACCGGCGACGGCCGCGTGGTGGCGCTGGACGCAAAGATCAATTTTGATTCGAACGCCCTGTTCCGCCATCCCGATTTGGTCGCGCTGCGCGACCTCGACGAGGAAGACGCAGCCGAAATCGAGGCATCGAAATTCGACCTGTCGTATATCTCGCTCGACGGCAACATCGGTTGCCTGGTGAACGGCGCGGGCCTCGCGATGGCGACCATGGACACGATCAAGCTATACGGCGCGGAGCCGGCCAACTTCCTCGACGTCGGCGGCGGCGCGACCGCTGAAAAGGTGACCGAAGCGTTCAAGATCATGCTGAAGAACTCGAAGGTCAAGGGCATCCTCGTCAACATCTTCGGCGGCATCATGCAGTGCGACACCATTGCGACCGGCGTGGTCGCCGCGGCACGCGAGGTGCATCTGTCGGTGCCGCTGGTGGTGCGCATGAAGGGCACCAATGACGCGATGGGCCGGCAGATCCTCAAGGACTCAGGCCTGCCGATCATCTCAGCAGACAACATGGCCGACGCCGCGCAGAAAATCGTCGCCGCCGTTGCGGGCAAATAAGGAACACTCAAGGAACAATGCAATGTCCATCCTGATCAACAAGAACACACGCGTCGTTACCCAGGGCATCACCGGCAAAACCGGCCAATTCCATACGCGCATGTCGCGCGACTACGCCAACGGGAAGAGTTGTTTCGTCGCCGGCGTGAATCCGAAAAAGGCCGGTGAGAATTTCGAAGGCATTCCGATTTACGCCAGCGTCCAGGAAGCCAAGCAAAAGGCGGGCGTCAATACCTCGGTGATCTACGTGCCGCCGCCCTTTGCCGCAGCGGCGATCTGGGAGGCGGTGGACGCCGACCTCGATCTGGTGATTTGCATCACCGAGGGCATACCGGTGCGCGACATGATCGAGGTCAAGGAGCGCATGCGCAAACACAATAAGAAGGCCGTCCTGGTCGGACCGAACTGCCCCGGCGTGATCACCCCGGACGAAATCAAAATCGGCATCATGCCCGGCCACATCCACAAAAAAGGCCGCATCGGCGTGGTGTCGCGCTCGGGCACGCTGACCTATGAGGCGGTCGGCCAGTTGATGGAACTCGGCATCGGCCAGTCCACCTGCGTCGGTACCGGCGGCGACCCGGTAAACGGCGTGAAGCACATCGACGTGCTGCGCATGTTCAACGACGATCCCGAAACCGATGCGGTGATCATGGTGGGTGAAATCGGCGGCTCGGACGAAGAGACTGCGGCGCTGTGGGTCAAGGACAATATGAAAAAACCCGTGGTCGGCTTCATTGCCGGCGTCACCGCACCTGCGGGCAAGCGCATGGGGCATGCCGGCGCCATTATCTCCGGCGGCAAGGGCACGGCGCAGGAGAAGCTGGAGGTGATGCAGGCCTGCGGCATCAAAATCACGCGTAATCCCGCGGAAATGGGCAAGACACTCAAGGCGATCATGAAGTAGATCCGGCAGCGGATTAGCCGCGAGAACGGGGTCGGGAGAGCCTGTGTCATCCAGGAACCCGCGCCCGATGTGATTTGCAGCCACGCAGATCACAAGTGTCTTGAAAGCAAGATTTCGTTTTGCATAGAGGACATTTGTGAATCAAGTCATCATTCCGATCAAGGCCGGGCGCAGGCAGCGCGCCAAAATCAAGGGCCGCACGCCCGACCCGAAGGCGCTGAAAGAAGTGCGCGCGCTGCTCGGTGACGCGCCGCGCCGGCGCGACTTGCTCATCGAGCACCTGCATAAAATCCAGGACCGCTATGCGCAGCTGTCGGCGGCGCATCTGGTCGCATTGGCCGCGGAAATGAAACTGGCCCTGGCCGAGGTCTACGAGGTCGCGAGCTTTTATCACCATTTCGATGTGAACAAGGAAGGCGGGGCGGCGCCCGCAGCAATCACCGTGCGGGTATGCGAGTCGCTCAGCTGCAGCATGGCCGGCGCGAAGGATCTGCTCGAAAAACTGCCTGCCGTACTCGGGCGCGCAGTGCGCGTGATACCCGCGCCCTGCGTGGGCCGCTGCGAATCCGCGCCGGTGGCCGTGATTGGGCAGAATCCGCTGGCGCACGCGACCCTGGACGGAGTGAAAAAACTGGTCGCCGCGAAAGCGCTGAAGACGAAGCCGGGCAAGTACATCGCCTACGCCGAATACCGGAAGAACGGCGGCTACCTGCTGCTGCAGCAATGCCTCGCCGGCAAGCGCGACTATCGCAAGCTGACGCAGGCAATGGAGGATTCCGGTCTGCGCGGCCTGGGCGGGGCGGGTTTTCCCGCTGGACGAAAATGGAAACTCGTGCGCGCCGAGCCCGAGCCGCGGCTGCTTGCGGTGAACATCGACGAGGGTGAGCCCGGTACCTTCAAGGATCGTTATTACCTGGAACGAGACCCGCATCGCTTTCTCGAAGGCGCGCTGATCGCAGCCTGGACCGCCGGCATCGCCGAGGTCTATATTTACCTGCGCGACGAATACGCGGGCTGCCGCGCGATTCTTGAAAAAGAGATCGCGGCGCTCAAGGCCGATCCGCCCTGCGCGCTTCCGCCGCTACACCTGCGCCGCGGCGCCGGCGCTTACATTTGCGGCGAGGAATCCGCGATGATCGAATCCATCGAAGGCAAGCGCGGCATGCCGCGCCTGCGCCCGCCCTATGTGGCGGAGCTGGGCCTGTTCGGCCGGCCGACGCTGGAACACAATATGGAGACGCTCCACTGGGTGCGCGAAATCCTGGAGCGAGGCGCGGCCTGGTTTGCCGGCCACGGCCGCCACGGAAGAAAGGGCCTGCGCTCGTTTTCAGTTTCGGGACGCGTGAACAAGCCCGGCGTGCACCTCGCGCCGGCGGGGATCACGGCGACGGAACTGATCGAGGAGTACTGCGGCGGCATGCTGGCCGGGCATCGCTTTTACGCTTATCTTCCAGGCGGCGCCTCGGGCGGCATTCTGCCCGCGTCCATGGGGGATATTCCGCTCGATTTCGACACCCTGCAGCCTTACGGCTGTTTCATTGGCTCGGCCGCGGTAATTATCCTGTCCGACCGCGACCGGGCCAGCGACGCGGCGCGCAACATGATGAAATTCTTTTCCGAGGAATCCTGCGGCCAGTGCACGCCCTGCCGCGTGGGCACGGCCAAGGCGCTGAAGTTGCTGGACGAGCCGAAATGGAACCAGGCACTGCTGACCGAACTCGCGCAGGTCATGATCGACGCTTCGATCTGCGGACTGGGGCAGGCTGCTCCCAACCCGGTGCTCAGCGTGATGAAATACTTTCCGCAGGAGCTTGCGTGACGCAGAGCACGGAGGAAACCTTATGACCGCAATCACCAAACAAGAGATCGCCGCGCTGCCGGTCGAGTTCAAGCTGAACGGCAGGAACGTGGTCGGGCGCGCCGATGAGACCATCATCCAGACCGCCAGGCACTACGGCATCGACATTCCGCACCTGTGCTACAAGGAAGGTCTGCGACCCGACGGAAACTGCCGCGCCTGCATGGTCGAAATCAAGGGCGAGCGCACGCTTGCGCCTTCCTGTTGCCGCGTGCCCAAAGACGGGATGGAGGTCGTCACCGACAGCACGCGCGCCCTCGCCAGCCAGAAACTGGTGCTGGAGTTGCTGCTCTCGGATATGCCGGGCGCGTCCTATACGCCCGCTTCCGAACTCGAGCGCTGGGCGCGGGCGCTCAAGCTGGGCACGCCGCGCTTCGCGCCGCGGCTGCAGCCCAAGGCCGATCTATCGCATCCGGCGATCGCGGTGAACCTCGATGCCTGCATCCAGTGCACGCGCTGTCTGCGCGCCTGCCGCGAGGCACAGGTCAACGACGTCATCGGCTACGCTTTCCGCGGCGAGCATTCCAAAATCGTGTTCGATTTTGATGACGCCATGGCAGCGAGCACTTGCGTCGCCTGCGGCGAGTGCGTGCAGGCCTGTCCCACCGGGGCCCTTGCGTCGAAGACGCTCCAACAGGGGCTGCCTGCGCGAAACGCGGCCCTGGCGGCGGCGGAAAAGACGGTAGCCTCGGTCTGCCCCTACTGCGGCGTGGGCTGCCAGCTCACCTACCACGTGACGGACAACAAAATCGTTCACGTCGAGGGCCGCGACGGCCCGTCCAACCACGGACGCCTGTGCGTGAAAGGGCGCTACGGCTTCGACTACGCGCATCACCGCCAGCGCCTGAGCGTGCCGCTGATACGCAAACCAGGCGTGCCCAAGCACGGCAGTTTCAGCGTCGATCCTGACAACTGGCGCGACGCGTTCCGCGAGGCGAGTTGGGAAGAGGCGCTGGCATTTGCCGCCGGCGGGCTCGCGCGCATCCGCGACACGCACGGCAGGTACGCGCTGGCGGGATTCGGCTCGGCCAAGGGATCGAACGAGGAGGCCTACCTGTTCCAGAAGCTGGTGCGCACCGGGTTCGGCTCCAATAACGTCGATCATTGCACGCGCCTGTGCCACGCTTCCTCGGTGGCCGCGCTGCTGGAAGGCGTGGGCTCGGGCGCCGTGTCGAATCAGGTCAGCGACGTGCAGCATGCAGAGGTGGTGCTGGTGATCGGCGCCAACCCGACGGTCAACCATCCGGTGGCGGCGACCTGGATCAAGAACGCGGTCCGCAAAGGCGCCAAGCTTATCCTCGCCGATCCGCGCCGCACCGAACTCGCGCGCCACGCCACGCATGTGCTCCAGTTCAAACCGGATACCGACGTGGCCATGCTGAACGCCATCATGCATGTCATCGTCGCCGAAGGCCTGGTGAACAAGGCGTTCGTGCGCGACCGTACTTCAGGATATGAAGCGCTGGCCGAGAACGTGAAGAAATACAGCCCGGAGAAAATGGCGCCCATCTGCGGCATCCCGGCGCAAACCCTGCGCGAAGTCGCGCGGCTTTACGCCACCTCGAAAGGGTCGATGATCCTGTGGGGAATGGGCATATCGCAGCACGTGCACGGCACCGACAACGCACGCTGCCTGATCGCGCTCGCGCTCATGACCGGCCAGATCGGCCGGCCCGGCACCGGGCTGCACCCCCTCAGAGGGCAGAACAACGTGCAGGGCGCGTCGGACTCGGGACTGATCCCGATGATGTATCCGAATTACCAGCGCGTCGACAATGCGGAAGCGAAAGCGCGTTTCGCCAAGCTCTGGGGCGCGCCCGATCTCGATCCCAAGCCCGGGCTTACCGTGGTCGAGATCATGCATGCGGCGAAGGAAAAGGAAATCCGCGGCATGTACGTGATGGGCGAGAATCCGGCCATGTCGGATCCGGACGTGGACCACGCGCGCGAGGCGCTGGCCGCGCTCGATCACCTGGTGGTGCAGGATATTTT
>CAKKSJ010000124.1 GCA_919902965.1 Burkholderiales bacterium | reverse complement strand
CGCCGTCGACGTGGCCGGACATCAGGTGCCCGCCCAGACGGTCCGACAGGCGCAGGGATTTTTCCAGATTGACTTCGTTCAGCCCGTCCAGTCCCACGCTGCAGTTGATGGTCTCCTGCGACACGTCCACCTCGAAACGGTCATCGTGCAAGGCGATCACGGTCAGGCAGACGCCGTTCACGGCGATGCTGTCGCCCACTGCGACGTCGGACAGGTCGAGCATGCCCGCGTCAATGGCGAGGCGCAGCCCCTGGTCGCGCGGTTCGGTTTTGGCGATATTTCCGATTGCAGTAACAATGCCGGTAAACATAGCGCTGAAGGAGGGGATTTCTCCCCTTCTGCTCCCTTAAGTCAGGGGCCAATTCGGTGTTTCCGAAATGGCCTCATATTGAATTCAGGACGCGCGCCAGTATGCGCAGGTCGCCGCCTAGTGTTTGTACGTCTTCGAATTGTACCAGCCGCCTCTGCGCCAGGTCTTTAAGTTCGGGCAGGCCGAACATGCCGCGGGCGCCGTCGCCGAGGATGCCGGGCGCAAGATAGATCAGCAGTTCGTCCACCTGCCCTGCGGCGAGCAGCGAGCCGTTCAGCTTGAAGCCGGCCTCCACGTGTACCTCGTTGAGTTCGCGGCGCGCAAGTTCGCGCATCAGTTCCGCCAATTCCACTTTGCCGTGCGCATTGGGAAGCACGAGCACCTCGGCACCGCGCTCCTGCAAAGCGGCGATGCGCGCCTGGTCATCGACGGCGGCGGCGACCAGCACCCTGCCGCTGGCGAGCAGTTTTGCCGACAGCGGCAACTGCAGCCGGCTGTCCACCACCACCTTGAGCGGCTGGCGCGGGGTCTGGACCTCGCGCACATTCAATTGCGGGTCGTCGTCCAGGACGGTGCCGATGCCGGTAAGCACCGCGCAGGCGCGCGCGCGCCAGGCATGGCCGTCGCGGCGCGCCTCGGCCCCGGTGATCCACTGGCTGCGGCCGTTGGCGAGCGCCGTCCTGCCGTCCAGGCTGGCCGCGATTTTCATGCGCACCCAGGGGCGGCCGCGGCTCATGCGCGAGACAAATCCGCTGTTCAGCGCTTGCGCCTGGTCCTGCATCAGCCCGGACTCGACCTGGATGCCGGCGGCGCGCAACTGGGCGAGTCCGGCGCCCGCAACACGCGGATTCGGATCCTGCATGGCGGCGACCACGCGCGCAATTCCGGCTTCGATCAAGGCATCGATGCAGGGCGGCGTGCGCCCGTGGTGGCTGCAGGGTTCCAGCGATACGTAGGCCGTGGCGCCGCGCGCGCGCGCGCCGGCAGCGCGCAGAGCCAGGATTTCGGCGTGCGGCCCGCCGGTCTTCTCGTGCCAGCCGCTGCCCACTGCCTGGCCGTCGCGCACGATCACGCAACCCACGCGCGGATTGGGCGTGGCCGTATAGAGGCCCATTGCGGCGAGGCGCAGCGCCTCGGCCATGTGCTCGCGATCGGCGGGACTGAACATGTGGCGCGCTGGCGAGGAAAAGTGCGCGGGGCCCGGCCGGCGCTAGCGCCGCACTTTGCGCCCGGGACGCTTGACCTGCAGAATCGCGTCGCGGAAATCATCCACGCGCTGGAAATCTTCGTACACCGAGGCGAAACGAATATAGGCCACGTCGTCCATTTTCTTCAGCTCGCGCATCACCAGCTCGCCGATGGTGCGCGACTTGATCTCGCGCTCGCCCAAGGCAAGGATGCGCGCTTCGACGCGGTTGATGGCGTCGTCGACGTTGTCGGTAGGCACCGGGCGTTTGTGCAGTGCGCGCATGAAGCCGGTGCGGATTTTCTCTCTGTCGTAAGCGGTGCGGTAAGCGTTCGACTTGATCACCGTGGGCATGGCGAGTTCGACCCGCTCATAGGTGGTGAAGCGCTTGCTGCATTCCTTGCACTGGCGCCGCCGGCGCACGCTCGCGGCGTCCTCCGACAGGCGCGAGTCGATGACCGCGGTATCTTCAGCTTTGCAAAAAGGGCATTTCACGATGTCACCGCGACGCCTTGCGCGGCGTCCGCCTGGGCGGATTTCGCGCCGCCGTAAACGGGAAATCGCCGGCACAGTTCCCGCGTCTGTGCGAGCACGCGGTTTTGCACCGTTTCGTTCTGCGGCGCTTCGAGCACGTCCGCGATCAGTCCGGCGAGCTGTTCGGATTCCGCCACGCCGAAGCCGCGGGTGGTGATCGCGGGGCTGCCCAGGCGGATGCCGCTGGTCACCGTGGGTTTCTCCGGATCATTCGGAATCGCGTTTTTATTGACGGTCATGTGCGCGCGCCCGAGCGCGTCCTCGGCGTCGCGTCCGGTAATGTGCTTGGCGCGCAGATCGACCAGGAACATGTGGCAGTCGGTGCCGCCGGAGACGATGCGCACGCCCCGCTCCTGCAGCACCCGCGCCATGGCGCGGGCATTGGCGATGATTTGCGCCTGGTAGTTCTTGAATCCGGGCGCGAGCGCTTCCTTGAAAGCGACTGCCTTGGCGGCGATGATGTGCATCAGCGGCCCGCCCTGCAAACCGGGAAACACGGCGGAATTGATCGCCTTCTCGTGTTCGGCCTTGGCGAGTATCAATCCGCCGCGCGGCCCGCGCAGAGTCTTGTGCGTGGTGCTGGTGACAAAATCGGCGATGCCGATCGGGCTGGGATACAGACCGGTGGCGATCATGCCGGCGTAATGCGCCACATCCGCCATCAGGGTGGCGCCGATCTCGTCGGCGATGGCGCGAAATTGTTTCCAGTCGATGATGCGCGAATAGGCGGAGGCGCCGGTGACGATCATGCGCGGTTTGTGCTCGCGCGCGAGGCGCCGCACCGCGTCGAAATCGATGACTTCGTTTGCGTCCAGGCCGTAGGAAATCACCTTGTAGAGTTTGCCGGAGAGATTCACCGGGGAGCCGTGGGTGAGATGACCGCCATGGGCCAGCGACATGCCGAGGATGGTGTCGCCAGGCTTGAGCGCCGCGATATAGACCGCCTGGTTCGCCTGCGAGCCGGAGTGCGGCTGCACATTGGCGTAGTCTGCGCCGAACAATTGCCTGGCGCGCGCGATCGCCAGATTTTCCGCGATGTCCACCTGCGCGCAGCCGCCGTAGTAGCGTTTGCCCGGATAGCCCTCGGCATATTTGTTGGTGAGTTGCGAGCCCTGCGCTTCGAGCACCGCGCGGCTGACGTAGTTCTCCGACGC
>CAKKSJ010000123.1 GCA_919902965.1 Burkholderiales bacterium | reverse complement strand
CAATATGAGGGGATACGCCCCGAAGGTCTCGATCCCGCTTGACGGGAAAGTCCCCTCGGGCGACATCCCCGCATGCTCCTCTATGTTTGCCCTTGCAAAAATCGTTTTGCAACGGTTCAAAGTGTGTTCCGATTGCCATTAATGCAAAAGTGTGCGATTTTAGCATTCAAAAAACACTCCCCCTTTTTCTATTCACCGTGAAGCTGCCGATGCGCAAGATTGCGCCCGTTTTGGCCCTGCTTTTCTGCGCAGCGACCGCCGCGGCGCGCGAGCCGCAGCTCATGCCGCCTGCGCAAGAGCCGGTCACTATCAACGCCGACCGGATCGAAGGCTATGCGAATCAGGAAACCAGCGCCATCGGCAACGCCGAGTTGCGCCGGGGCGAGGTCAGCATCCATGCCGAACGTTTGCGCTATATCTACGCCACCGACGAAGTGCAGGCGAGCGGCGGCGTGCGCCTCTCCCGTGGTGGCGACCGTATGAGCGGGACCGGCCTGCGCCTGCGCGTACGCGACAGTATCGGCCAGTTCGACCAGGCCGATTACGAGTTCGCGCTGCGCAGCCGCGCCGGCTACGGCCCGGTGCGCGCGCGCGGCAAGGCCGATGTGATCAAGTTCGAAAGCAAGGACAAGTATCAGCTGGAGAACGCGAGCTTTACGACCTGCAAGCCGGGCAACGACGATTGGTATATGCAGGTGGGTGAACTCGACCTCGACATGACGCGCGACGTCGGCGTGGCGCGTAGAGGCAAGCTGGTGTTCAAGGGAATGCCGATCGTCTACGTGCCCTGGGTGGATTTTCCGCTGCACAACCAGCGCAAGACCGGCTTGCTCCCGCCTACCATAGGCAGCAGCGGCAAGAGTGGGGTGGAAATCGCCACGCCGTTCTATGTCAACCTGGCGCCGAATCGGGATCTCACCATCGAACCGCGTGAACTTTCCAAGCGCGGGCTGCAGTTGGCCGCGCAGTTCCGCTATCTCGACCGCAAATACGATGGCAGCGCGCGGTTCGAGAACCTGTCCAACGACAGGGTGCGCAACATCCACCGCTATGCGACCACCCTCCAGCACAACCAAAGATTCACCAGCAATCTGACCGGCTACGTCAACATCAACAAGGTTTCGGACGACAATTATTTCCGCGACCTGTCCAGCCGCATCAATCTTACGTCGCAGACCACTCTGCCGCGCGAAGGCCTGCTTAGCTACAGCGGCGGCTGGTGGACCGCGAGCGCAAGGGCACAGCGTTTCCAGACCTTGCAGGATCCAGCCAACCCGGTGGTCGAACCCTACGGCCGCTTGCCCCAGTTCACGCTGAACGCGGCGCGCCAGTACGTCGGTGGCGCGGACCTCGCCCTGGCGAGCGAGTTCGTCCAGTTCTATCACCCCACCAGCGTCGTCGGCGGCCGCCTGATGCTCTATCCCAGCGCCAGCCTTCCGATGATACTGCCGGGCGCCTATCTCACGCCAAAACTGGGATTCCACTCCACCAGCTACGGCCTGGAGCGCAACGCCGCAGGGACGCCGGACTCGATTCGCCGGGCCTTGCCGATCGCCAGCCTCGACAGCGGCCTCAGCTTCGAGCGCGACACCGCATTCGGCGGACAGAAGTACCGCCAGACACTGGAGCCACGCCTGTACTACCTGTATGTGCCCTATCGCGACCAGAGCAGGATCCCGCTGTTCGACACCGGCCTGGCCGATTTCAACTACGCGCAGATATTTTCCGAAAACCTGTTCAACGGCAGCGACCGAATCGCCGACGCCAACCAGGTGACGGTGGCCGCAACCTCGCGCCTGCTGTCGCCATCCAGTGGCCAGGAGGCGCTGAAGGCTACCGTCGGGCAGCGCTTTTATTTCGACAACCAGCAGGTGGCGCTGGACAACGTGACACCCACGCGTACCGACAAGACTTCGGATTTTCTTGCGGCACTGAGCGGGCGCGTATCGCGTAACTGGAGCCTGGACAGCGCGCTGCAGTACAATTCGCACCGCAATTTTTTCCAGCGCCTGGGCGTGGGCGTGCGTTACCAGCCGGAGACCGCCAAGGTGCTTAACCTTGGCTACCGCTTTACCCGCGATTCCCTGAGTCAACTGGATGTGTCGGCGCAGTGGCCGCTGGGCCGCGGCTGGTATGGCGTAGGTCGTTATAACTATTCCACCCGGGACAACCGCCTGGTCGAAGGCCTGGCCGGTTTCGAATATAATGGAGGCTGCTGGATTGGCCGCCTGGTGCTGCAGCGTTTTGCCGCGGCCACCGGGACATCGACCAGCGCATTGTTCGTACAGCTGGAATTGAACGGATTCTCGCGCATCGGGTCGAACCCGCTCGAGACACTGAAGCGCAATGTTCCCGGCTACAGCCGTATCAACCAGACCCGTCCCGACACATTACCGTTCGATTTTTACGAGTAAGCCTCAAATGCGATTCTCAATTTCGGCAGCGATCGCGTGCTTCGCGGGCGCAGCACTGGCGCTCGGCGCCGGCAGCGCTTCGGCACAGCGACGGGCGCCCAGCCCCGTGGTGCTGGTCGATCGCATCGTCGCCGTGGTCAATAGCGACGTGATCACCAGCGGCGAGGTCGCAGAGCGGGTAAAAGCGGTGGCGCAGCAACTGCGGCAACAGGGGACGCCGTTGCCCGAGGCCGAGCTGCTGCAAAAGCAGGTGCTGGAACGCATGATCATGGACCGGCTGCAGCTCCAGCTGGCCAAGGAGACGGCGTTGCGCGTGGATGATCTGCAGCTTGACCGCACGGTTGCGCGCGTTGCCGAGGGCAACAAAATGTCGCTGACCCAGTTCCGCCAGGCGCTGGAACGCGACGGGATTCAGTTCGACAAGTTCCGCGAGGAACTCCGCAATGAAGTCCTGCTGTCGCGCCTGCGCGAACGCGAAGTGGACAATCGCATCGCGGTCACCGACAACGAGATCGACCATTTCCTCGGCCAGCAGGCCGCCTCGCCCGCCGCGTCGACCGAATTCAACCTGAGCCACATCGTAGTGCGCCTGCCCGAGCAGGCGAGCCCCGAGGTGGTGGAGGGCCAACGCGCGCGCGCCGAACAGGTGCTCGCGCAAGTGCGCGCGGGCGCGGATTTTTCCAAGCTGGCGGTGGGTTTTTCCGACGCGTCCGACGCCCTGCAGGGCGGGGTCCTGGGCTGGCGCTCGCGCGACCGCTTGCCGGATCTGTTTGCACAGACCCTTGACGCGCTGAAGCCGGGCGAGGTAAGCGGCGTCCTGCGCAGTCCGGCCGGATTTCATATCCTCAAACTGCTCGACCGCCGCGGCGGCGGTGCGCCCATCATCGTCGAGCAAACCCATGCGCGCCATATACTCGTCAAGACCAGCGAAATCGTGTCTGCGGGCGACGCCAGGCGCAAGCTCGAGAATTTGCGCGAACGAATTGTCAACGGCGTCGATTTCGCCGAACTGGCCAGGCTCAATTCGGATGACTCGTCCTCGGTCAAGGGCGGCGATCTGGGCTGGATCTTTCCCGGCGATACCGTGCCGGAATTCGAGCGTGCGATGAATGGTCTAAAAGCGGGCCAGCTCAGCGAGCCTTTCGAATCGCCGTTCGGCTGGCATCTGCTGCAGGTGCTGGAGCGGCGCAAGACCGACGTCTCCGGCGTACGCAAGCGGCAGGAAGCGCGCCTGATACTGCGCGAGCGCAAAGCTGACGAAGCCTACCAGGAGTGGCTGCGCCAACTGCGCGATCGCGCTTTCGTGGAATATCGGTCGGACGAGCGCTAGCAGCTGGAGACTGGAGCAACGCGCGATGCACGGTTTCTTCCAGTTTCTGGACACTAGTCTCTAGCCTCCATGTCCCTTCCTGTCATCGCGGTTACCTCCGGTGAGCCGGCCGGCATCGGGCCGGATATCTGTCTT
Organism: Burkholderiales bacterium; assembly: GCA_919902965.1. Classification (GTDB taxonomy): domain Bacteria; phylum Pseudomonadota; class Gammaproteobacteria; order Burkholderiales; family SG8-39; genus 2-12-FULL-64-23. The sequence goes on along the minus strand of CAKKSJ010000123.1, from coordinate 6,992 downwards.
GCGCTTGCAGCTTTGCGCCCGGCATGCCGCGCCGTCATTCTTGCGGATCGTGAATTGCTCGCCGAGCGCGCTGCCCGGCTCGGCCTGACGCTGCGCTTGCGCGCATTCGATCCGGGGCGGGCGCCGACGACCGGCGAACTCGAGCTGCTGCACCTGCCGTTGGCGGCGCCTGCGACGGCGGGCAGGCTGGACCCGGCCAACAGCCCCTATGTGCTGTCCCTGCTGGACCGCGCTGTTGCCGGCTGCATGGACGGCAGTTTTGCCGCGATGGTGACTGCGCCCGTGCACAAGGGCGTGATCAACGATGCCGGCATTCCCTTTACCGGCCATACCGAATACCTTGCGGCGCTGACTTCGACGCCGCGGGTGGTCATGATGCTTGCCGGCGGCGGATTGCGCGTGGCGCTGGCCACCACGCACCTGGCGCTGGCCGAAGTGGCCGCTGCGATCACGCGCGAAAGTCTGGACACCACGTTGCGCATACTGCATCGCGCCCTGCGGCAGCGTTTCGGTTTGGCTGCGCCGCGCATACTGATTGCCGGCTTGAATCCGCACGGCGGAGAGGGCGGTCACCTGGGGCGGGAAGAAATCGAGATCATCTGCCCGGTGCTCGAGGAACTGCGCAGTGCGGGCATGCATCTGGACGGACCGCTCCCTGCAGATACCCTGTTCACGCCGCAGGTGCTCGCGCGCGGCGACTGCGTGCTGGCGATGTACCACGATCAGGGACTGCCGGTGCTCAAGTACGCGAGCTTCGGCGCGGGCGTCAATGTCACGCTGGGCTTGCCGATCGTGCGCACTTCGGTCGACCATGGTACGGCCCTGCATCTGGCCGGCAGCGGCGAAGCCCGTTCAGGCAGCCTGCTTGCGGCGATGGAAATGGCGCTGGAGATGGTGCATCGCTCGTCGCTTAGATGAAGCACATCCCCCGCAAAAGGTTTGGCCAGCACTTCCTGACCGACCAGTCAGTGATCGCCGCTATCGTCGCCGCGATCCGGCCGCAGGCGGAGGATGCCATGGTGGAAATCGGCCCGGGCCTGGGGGCGCTTACCACGCCGCTTGCGGCGGTGTTGCGTCATTTGCATGTGATCGAAATCGACCGCGATATTGTCGCGCGCCTGCAGCGCGCCTACGCGCCGGGGCGCCTGTCGATGCATGCGGGCGACGTGCTCGAGTTCGATTTCGCGGCACTGCCGGGCGCGCTGCGCGTGGTCGGCAATCTGCCCTACAATATTTCCACCCCGCTGCTGTTCCACCTGGCGCGCTACGCCGAGCGCATACGCGACCTGCATTTCATGTTGCAGAAAGAGGTGGTCGAGCGCATGGTCGCGACTCCGGGGGGGCGCGATTACGGCCGCCTGTCGGTGATGCTGCAGTACCGTTTCGACATGGAGCTGCTGATCAAGGTCGCGCCGGGCGCGTTTTCGCCGCCGCCGCAGGTCGAATCGGCCGTGGTACGCCTGTGTCCGCGGCCGCGGGCGCTGTTGAGCGCAACGAGCGAGGCGGGTCTGGCGCAGGTGGTGCGGCGCGCGTTTGCGCAGCGGCGCAAGACCTTGCGCAATGCCCTGGCTGGGCTGCTAGAGGCGGGTGATTACACCGCGCTGGGAATAGCGCCAGGCCTGCGCGCCGAGAACCTCGCGGTGGCGGATTTTATCGCGATCAGCAACTATCTGGAAAAAAAGGACAAACCGCAGGCGTATTGATATTCACAAATACGCCCACGGCTGTCACAATAGATGCCCCCGCTGCATCAGCCAAGATCTAAACCCGGAGATTGTTATGGGCCTGCTAGACGACCTGAAAAAACAGGCAGACATGGTGAAAAGCCAGCAGCTTTCCCAGTCGTCAATGCTGGAGGAAAGCATCAAGCTGGTCGAAGCCAGGATGCATCAGACCTTCCTTTACCTCAACGATCTGCTCAAGCAGCTGGCGGTGCTCAAGCCGACCAATCCAACGCCGTATTCGATACCGGGAGTAGGCGATTTGCAGAATCTGGCTTACGGCGAGTCGTTCATCAACTATCGCAAGAAGAAGATCGGCGACAAGGATTACTACGACTACATCACCATGTATATCAAATGGGCATCGCCGGTGAATCTCACCGTCGAGCGCGACATGCCGGCGGCGATCCAGAAGGTGAGCGAGGTGTTGTGGAGCTTCGGCATGAAGTTCACCGAAGAGAAAATCAAGAAGCCCGGTGGCGGTTTCGAAAAAATGAAATTCACCGTGCCCAGCAACGTCACTTGCGACATCGCGATTACGGCGGATCACGACAACGCCCGGCTGGTGGTGAAAGGCAAGCATTTCTTCCGCCTGGGCACGGACGAACTGCGCATACCGGCCGGCGATATCAACGAGGCCTTGCTGGAAGAGTTCGCCAAGATGCTGATCGGCCAGCCCAGCACGCTGCGAAAATACCGGGTCGCCACGCTGTAGCGGCGATTGCGCGCGTAGCAGGATGGATTGCTGCGCTGCCAGTGATGCCATCGTGCTCGACCTCGCCTCCGCGGCGGATTTGCGCCAGGCCCGTGCGTCCGAGCATCATCCAATGGACAGGAGTTTCGATGCCACGGCGCCGGGCGAGGGCATGCTGAAATTCAAGCAGCTGCGCCTGGGTCAGCCCGGCTATCTGCAATTCGTGAGAGCCTGGCGGTGAACTATCTCCTGGCGGTGGATTGGGGCAGTTCCTCGCTGCGTGGCGCCCGGATGGATGCCACTGGGAGCGTCCTGGAAGAGCGGTCCTTCGGCCGCGGCATCCTGACCGTCGCGCCGGGTGAATTTCCCTCGGTATTCGCAGCCTGCTTTGGCGACTGGATGGACACAGGCGATACGTTCTGCCTGATGTCCGGCATGGTCGGCAGCAAGCAGGGATGGCTGGAAGCACCCTATTGCGCCTGTCCGGCCGGGTTCGATGAAGTCACCGCCAAGCTGGCATGGGTGGAAGCAGGCCGCGTAGCCATCGTGCCGGGATTCAGTTGCGAACTGAGCGGTCTTCCAGGGGCAGGGCATCTGCAACGCATTCCCGAGGTCATGCGCGGCGAAGAAACCCAGATTTTTGGCGCCCTGCAATTATTGGACCTGCAGCAAGCCCTGGTGGTGCTGCCGGGCACGCATAGCAAATGGGCGCGGGTGCATGCGGGCCGCATCCAGTCGTTTTCCACTTTCATGACGGGCGAGTTTTTCGGCCTGCTGCGGCAGCACTCCATTTTGTCGCGCACTCTGCCCGCCGGCGAAGGGGAGTTCGACGCAGGGGCATTCGAACAGGGTGTGAGCCTGGCGCTGGGCGCTGACAGCCTGCTGCATACCGCCTTCAGCGTGCGCACCCTCTCTTTGTTCGATCGCCTGCCCGCCGCGGCGCTGCCCAGCTATCTGTCCGGATTGCTCATCGGCGAAGAACTGCGCGCCCAGACCTGGCCGGGCAATGCCGATGTGGTCATCGTCGGCTCCGAGGCCCTGAGCCGGCGCTACCAAATCGCTTTGGCGCTGCGCGGCGTGTCCGCGCGTCGGCTGGGTGCGCAGGCGAGCTGGGCCGGACTGTGGGCTATCGCGAAAAAAATCTGTTTTTAGCGCCCCGATGAGCGCATTTCATACCGCGCGAAGGGGCTTACTTGCGCTCGATCAACTCGATCTTGTAGCCGTCCGGGTCCTGCACGAAGGCGATGACCGTATTGCCGCCTTTGACCGGTCCCGCTTCGCGGCTGACGATACCGCCTTTGGCTTTGACCGTTTCGCAGGTTTTGTACGCGTCGGGAACTTCGATCGCGATATGTCCGTAAGCGTTGCCGAGCTCGTAGCTGTCGACGCCGTAGTTATAAGTGAGCTCGATCACGGCCTGCGCATCCTCGGCGCCAAAGCCGACGAAGGCAAGCGAGTATTTCTGTTCGGGCCGGTCGGTACTGCGCAATAATTTCATGCCCATGACTTCGGTGTAGAAATTTACCGAACGTTGCATGTTCCCTACGCGCAGCATGGTATGCAGAATTCTCACGGTTTTGCTCCTATAAAATGGGCAGCATGCGGCCGCAATGGCGAAGTTCCTTGCGCGCGGCCTGGTAATCGGGATAAAGGCGGCCGACGACGGCCCAGAAGCGCGCCGAGTGGTTCATCTCGCGCAGGTGCGCCAGTTCGTGCGCGACCACGTAATCGACCAGCTGCAGAGGCAGGTGTATCAGGCGCCAGTTGAGGCGCACCTGCCCGTCTTCCCGGCACCGCCCCCACTGCGTGCGCGCATTGGACAGTGTCAGCGCCGGCGTCGGCACACCCAGGCTGGCCGCATACAAGGCCAGGCGTTCGCCGAGCAGCGTTCGCGCGCGTTCTTTTATCCATGCAATGCCGCGCTTTCTGAGCGCCGCCGGCTCGCCGCGGGGTGCGAGGCCGATGGCCAGGCGTCCCTTATCCAGGGTGATGCCGCTGCGGTCCGCGATCAGCTCGATGGTCACCGGCAAACCGAGCAGGGCGAAGCTCGCGCCATCGCTCCAGTTCACCATCGGAGGCCTGGGTACTGCGCGCCACTCGGATAATTTCTTCAATACCCAGCGTGCTTTTTCGCGAATGAAGGCTTCGACTTCGTAGATCGGCGCATGGCCGGGCGCGGCTACCTGCAGGCCATCTTCGTCGACGACGATGCCGATCGAACGGCGGCGGGCGCGGCGAAAGCGGTAGCAAACGATCTCGCTGCCGAGCTGGATGTAACGCAGGGTGCCTGCTGGTACTGCGACGGGGGTAATCGCGAGGGGCAGTTCAAGCTGCATGGTCGCGCTCCGCGCGCACCAGGATTTCCACCTGGCTTTCGATCCAGTCCTCCACCTTGCGCATCAGCTCCTCCGGTGTGTTTCCCGCGCTTTCGATGGGGGCGCCGATCACCACGGTCACTTTGCCCGGGTGCTTGAGAAATGCGTTGCGCGGCCAGCGCAGCCCCGCGTTATGCGCGACCGGCAGCACGCGCGCGCCGGTCTGCAGCGCGACGTGTGCGCCGCCGAGCTTGTATCTGCCGCGTTTGCCCACCGCGATGCGGGTGCCCTCGGGATAGACCATGATGCAAAAACCCTGGGCGAGGCGCTGCTTGCCGATTTCGACCGTGCGGCGCAAGGCGTTCTTTCTGTCGGCGCGGTTGATAAAGATGGGACTGAACAGCGCCAGCCCCCAGCCCAGGAAAGGCAGCCACATCAGCTCGCGCTTCATCACATACACGTGCGGCGGAAAGATTTCCGAGTAGGCCAACGTCTCCCAGGCCGATGAATGCTTGGACAGGATCACCACCGGTTCGGCCGGGATGTTTTCGCGACCGCGGACTTCGTAGCGGATGCCAAGGACATAGATCGCCAGCCAGGCGGCGAGGCGCGGCCAGCCGGCGATGATTTTCCAGCGCGGAATGCGCGGCAGCAGGGCAACACACATCACCAGCACCCAGTAGGGCACGACGATAATGACCAGGAGAGCGTAGTAGACCAGTGCGCGCAGGTATTTCATGCGCTGAGCGCCAGGGCCGCGGCGGCGAGGTCCGCATGGACTTCAGTGCCCTCGGGCAGGTCGCCCGACTTCAGTGTCTGCGCGCCTTTGCCGGTCAGCACCAGGACGGGGCGGGCGCCGGCGGCACTCGCCGCCTGCAGGTCGCGCAGGGTGTCTCCTATCACCGCGACTTCCGCGAGCGCGATCTTGTAGCGCCTGGCGATCTCCAGCAGCATGCCCGGCTGCGGTTTGCGGCATGCGCAGCCCGCATCCGGCGCGTGCGGGCAGAAGAACACAGCGTCGATGCTTCCGCCCAGCTGATTCACCGCCTTGTGCATTTTGTCGTGCATGGCGTTGAGCGTGGCCATGTCGAACAAGCCGCGCTGCAGGCCCGACTGGTTGGTGGCGACGACCACGTGAAAGCCGGCCTGGGTGAGGCGCGCGATCGCCTCCAGGCTGCCCGGGATGGGCTTCCATTCCTCCGGGCTCTTGATGTAGTCGTCGCTGTCGGCGTTGATCACGCCGTCGCGGTCGAGGATTACTAGCTTCATGCGGCGAGTTTGGAGATGTCGGCGACCATGTTCATCAAACCGTGCAGCTCACGCAGCAGGGCAATTCTGTTTGCCTGCAGCTTCGGATCCTCCGCCATGACCAGGACCTCGTTGAAAAAAACGTCCACTGGCTGTCTCATCTGCGAAAGCACTTTCAGCGTCCCGGCATAGTCATGGGCAGCAAAGCGCTCCTGCGCTGCGGGGCGGACCAGATCCATGACCGCTGCGAGCGCTTTTTCCGCGGCTTCGACAAACAGCGAAGTATCGGCCGGAGACGCGCTCCTGCCGGCCTTCTTCAGGATATTGCCGATACGTTTATTGGCGCTGGCGAGACTTTCTGCTTCGGGCATGGCAGCGAAGGCGCGCACTGCGTTAATACGAGCCTCGATTTGATCGATACGGCTTGGCTTGAGTGCGAGTACAGCCTCAATCTCATTTGCGGTGTATTGCTTGTCGCGTAGATACCCGCGAAGTCTTTCAAGAATGAATTGATAAACACTGGACTTGGCGTCTTCGGAGATCTTTATGTCCGCATATCCAAAGGCGAAAACCTTAGCGCCTTTCTCGTGCTTAGTGCGTCGTTCGTGCTCTTGTTGTAAATAAGTAGCGGAAGATTTATGGACTTCCGGGTTGACGAAAAATTCGGCCGCTTGGTTGATCAATTCTATTGCGTCTAATGGAATCCTGCGTTCGATCAGTATACGAATAAAGCCAAGTGCACTTCGCCGAAGCGCATAGGGATCCTTCTCGCCAGATGGTGCTTCATCTGCACCAAAAATGCCGATAATTGAAATTAACTTGTCCGCGAGCGAGACACAGATCCCAACATTGTTGGTCGGAAGGTTGTCTCCCGAGAATCTAGGCCAGTAATGTTGTTCGATGGCTTCGGCCACTTGCGCGTCCTCGCCGTCGGCGATCGCATAGTAGCGTCCCATAACGCCCTGCAGTTCCGGAAACTCGCCGACCATGCTGGTGACGAGGTCGGCCTTGGCC